>JAPLOK010000152.1 GCA_026400775.1 Alphaproteobacteria bacterium
TGCACCGCCAGGGCCACGCCCATTCGCTTGAGGTCTGGCAGGGCGATGCGCTGGTCGGCGGGCTTTATGGCGTCTCCATCGGCGGTGCGTTTTTCGGCGAAAGCATGTTTAGCCGCATCACCGATGCATCCAAGGTGGGGCTGGTGCATCTGGTGGCGCGCATGCGCCTGTTCGGTTTCACGCTTCTGGATACGCAGTTCATCACCGGGCATCTCGCGCAGTTCGGCACCATCGAGATTCCGCGCGCCGCCTACAAAGCGCAGCTGACCGCCGCGCTCGAGGTGCCGACGCGCTGGACCGACACGCCCGACGAAGCCGAGATCACGGCCGCGATCCTCGCGCTGCGCCCTCCTTCGCCAGGATAGACCGTTTGCGCTCCAGCCCCCAGCGATAGCCGGTGAGCGCGCCATCCTTGCCCACCACCCGGTGGCAGGGCACGGCCAGCGAGACATGGTTCTGCGCGCAGGCCCGCGCCACCGCGCGTGTCGCACGAGGTTCGCCCATGCGCGCGGCCAGTTCGGAATAGGTGGTGGTCTCGCCGAAGGGGATGGCTTGCAAAGCCTTCCACACACGTCGCTGGAAGGCTGTGCCGCGCAGATCCAGCGGCAAGGCCAGTGCGGCCTTTGGCTCGCGGATCCAGGCGATGACGGCGCGCAGCGTTTCGGCCAGGGCGTCCGGTGCGGCTTCCACGCGGGCGGCGGGGAAGCGGTGGCGCAGATCGCCCTCGATGGCGGTAACGTCCTCGCCAAAGCCCAGGAAGCACACGCCGGCATCTGTGGCGCCGACCAGCAGCGGGCCCAGCGGCGTTTGCGCACGCGCGATGCGGATGGTCTCGCCCGCGCCGCCGCGCCGCGCCGCACCTGGCGTCATGCCCAGCAGCCGTCCGGGCGCTTCATAGACGCGGGATTCGCTGCCGAACCCGGCATCGGCCACCGCATCCGCCACGCGCGCACCGCTGGCCAGCGCGGCGCCCAGGCGGCGGCCGCGCACGCCCTCGGCATAGCTGCGCGGCGTCAGGCCGGTCACTTCCTTGAACAGGCGCAGGAAATGGTGCGGCGCGTAGCCGGCGCGCGCGGCCAGCGTGGCGAGAGAGGGAATACCCTCCGCCTCTTCGATCAGCGCGATCGCGGCCTCGATCGCGGCGCGATGCAGGGCGGCGCGTTCGCCCTTGGGGTCGCAGCGCTTGCAGGCGCGGAAGCCGGGCGGCCTCGGCCGTGGGCACATCGGCGAAGAAGCGCGTGTTGCGCCTGAGCGGCGGGCGCGACGGGCAGCCAGGCAGGCAGAACACGCCCTGCGTCGTGACGGCATAGAGGAACGGCCCGCAGGCGGGTGCGGAATCGCGCGCCAGAACAGCCTGCCAGCGGCGTTCATCGGGCGTGGTGGTCAGCGTGTCCATGATGTGGATATGGCGCGCGGCGGGGCGGGCGTGCCATCCGGGGCTTGCTGTGGCATCACGCGTCCTCACCCAGGGCCAGCCTGCGCAATTCGCGCAACCGCTGCTCGCCGCCGCGGATGCGCGGGTTGATCTCCAGCACCGCCTCGAAGCTGCGCAGCGCGCCGGCATGGTCGCGCGCGGATTCCTGCCAGCGCGACAGATGATCGAGCGCGATCCAGTGGCGTGGCTCCAGCCGCAGCACGTGTTGCAGGTCAGTGCCCGCCGCGCGCGTATCGCCGCTGGCGTGATGTGCCAGCGCGCGGCCCAGCCAGGCCTCGGGCAGTTCTGGGGCGAGCGTGATCGCGGCGTCGAAATCCTCCAGCGCGTCGGGCGCCTGGGTGGCGGCCAGGTTGCGCTGGCCGCGGTTCATCAGCAGCGTGACGGCGGGCGTGGAACGCTGTCCCCAGAGCTGCAGGATACGCCGTTCCACCAGCGTGGCGCCCTGCTCATCGGGCGCGTCGCGCAGGGCGGCGAAGGCGCGGGCCAACTCCTCCTGCGCCGGGGTGGGTGGGCGCGGCGCGGGCTGCGCCAAAGCCCCGGCGGATAACAGCAGGATCAGCAGCAATGCGCGCATGCGGACAGGATGGCCGCGCCAGCCGCCGCTGCGCAAGCGCTACCTGCCCAGGCGCAGTCCCGTGCGCTGCACGATGTCGCGGAACAGCGCGACCTGGCTGGCCACGAATTCGCGCGTGGAATCCGGCGTGCTGCCGGGCAGCACATCCAGGCCGGCGGTGGCCAGGCGTTGCACCGCCACCGCATCGCGCAGCACATCATTGATGGCGGCGTTGATGTGGCGCGCCAGCCCCGGATCCATGCCGCGCGGCGCGCTGATGATGTTCCACGTCGCCATGCGGAAGTTTTCCAGCCCCGCCTCATGCATGGTGGGGATATTGGGGAACAGCGCGTGGCGCTGCGCCGCCGTCACCGCCAGGCCCCGCGCATGGCCCTCACGCAGGCCCGGCGCGGAGCTGGCCAGCACTTCCAGCGCGTAATCCACCTCGCCCTTGGCGAGCGCTTCCTGCACCTGGCTGCCGCCGCGATAGGGCACGAATTCCGCCTGGAATCCGCCGGCCGCATAGCGCATGAACTCGCCCGTCAAATGCCCGATGCCGCCGGCGCCGGAGGTACCCCAGGACAGCCGCCCCGGGTTCGCCCGGCCATAGGCGAACAGCTCCTGCGCGGTGCGGAAGCGCGAATTGCCCGGCACCGCCAGCACCATCGGCGCATCGCCCAGCACGGCCAGATGCGTGAAGTCGTTCACCGCGTCATACGGCGTCTGGTGCGGGATGGCGGCGGGGTTGGTGCCGTGGCTCGATGCGCTGGCGAGCAGCCAGGTGAAGCCATCAGGCGCGCGCTGCCGCACCCAGTCGCTGCCCAGTGAACCGCCGGCGCCGGCGCGGTTTTCCACGATGATGCGCGCGTTGTTGCCCAGCCGCTGCGACACGCGATCGGCCATGATGCGCGCCACGATGTCGGTCGAACCACCCGGCAGGAAGGGCGAGACGAAATTGATCGTGCGGTCCGGCCAGCCGGCGGGCTGCGCCAAGGCAGGCGCGGCCAGAAAAGGCAGGGCAAGGCAAAGGCGACGTTGCATGACGGATATCCCCAGCGTGGTCGCGCCGGAAATACGCCGCTTCAGGCGGATGTCAAACTCTCCATGGCGGCGGCCACGCCACCGGCGCGATGGGGCACATTGTTCAGTTTCAGCGCCATTTCCACGCTGGCCAGGGTACCCAGGATCATCGGCTCGTTCAGATCACCCAGATGGCCGATGCGGAACACCTTGCCGGCCAGCTTGTTCAGCCCGGCACCCAGCGAGACATTGAACTGGTTGCGGCAGGTGGCGCGCACGGCATCCGCGCTGTGGCCTTCGGGCAGCAG
>JAPLOK010000465.1 GCA_026400775.1 Alphaproteobacteria bacterium
TGTGAACCGCCGTCTCCAGGCTGAACAGGCCGACATCGCGCACATAATGCCCCAGCACGCGCGGGAAGGTGCCCCACAGGCGCGGATGCGGCTTGGCGTCATGGGGAATGCCATCGCTGCCGATCATGCTGCGCGGATGCGCCATGATGCGGCGCACATCGGCCTCATCCATCTGGAAATAGATCGCACCGGCCGGCAGCAGCTTCTCGGCCGCTGCCTTGCGCGTCACGCCCCAGTCGCGCGCGATGTCGTCGAGGTTGCGGCCGGCCTGTTCGGGGTGCGGCACCGACCAGGTGATCTGCACCGGTACGTCCTGGCGCAGCCGGTCGGGCATCAGCACGGTGGAGCCGGCCGGGTATGGGTAGACGTCGAAGGCGACGGGCTGGTCCTGGCCCATGCGGTCGATCAGCGCGAGCGTATCGGTGGAACGGCCGAAGTTTTCCGGCATGGAGCATTTGTGGTGAGGTGAGAGATCACCACCTCGGCGCGCGTCTCGCGGCCGATGCGCAGCGTCTCGCGGATGCTGTCCAGCACGCCATCGGCCTCGTCGCGCATATGCGTCATGTAGATGCCGCCCACCTCGGCCAGCGCCTCACCCACAGCGATGACCTCATCGGTCGGCGCCTGGGCGTTGGGCGGGTAGTAGAGGCCGGTGGTGAAGCCCGCAGCACCTTGTTGCAGCGCCTCGCGCAGGCGGGACTGCATTTGCGCGATCTCGCGGTCATTGGCGGCGCGGTAGACATCGCCATCCATCGCCTCCACCCGCAGCGACATATGGCCGCAGAAGGCCAGCGTGTTGACGTTGGTGGGGTTGCGGGTCAGCGCATCGGCGTATTCGGCGAAGCTGCCCAGCGTGAACCAGCTCTCGTCGCCCAGCAGATCCAGCGGCGGGATCGGCCGCTTGGACACGCGCAGCGGCGCCAGCGACACGCCACAATTGCCGACCACAACGCTGGTCACACCCTGGCTGACCTTGCAGTGCTGGCAGGCGGGGCCGCACAACACCGCGCGGTCGTCATGGGTATGGGCATCGATGAAGCCCGGCGCGAGTGCCCGGCCGGTGGCGATCACCTCCCGCGTGCCGGATGCGCTGGAGAGATCGCCCACCGCGCGGATGCGATCCCCTTCCACCGCGACATCGCCCTGAAAGCGCGGCGCGCCGGTGCCGTCGAGGATGGTGGCGTCGCGGATGATCAGGTCGCAGCGGAAGGCCATGGCGTTCTCTCCAGAGTCGGCCGCAGCGTAACAGGCGCTTCCATCAAGCTCCACAGTCGGCGGCCGCGGCATCTTGCCGCTGCCGGGCCCGGCTGCCACGCTGCGGAGAAACAGCAGGAGGAAACCCATGCCGCAGGGCCTGCCCCAACCGAACACGCTGCCGCATGTGCTGACGGGCCAGTATTTCGAGGCGCTGGAGAACTTCAACCGCGTCTTCGCGCTGCGCCCCGATGACCGCCTGGTCATCCTTGCCGACCGGCTGATCGACCCTCGGGTGATCAGCGCCATCCAGGGAGTTGCGCGCGCGCGCGGCGTGAAGTCCTGGGTGGTGCAGGCCGAGAGCACGCAGCAGCTGGAAGTGCCGCAGATGGTGAAGCCGATCCTGGAACAGGCGACCTTCGTGGTCTCCAGCTGGTTCTGCTCGATCCTCGATCCGTTCTGCATCGAGCTGCGCAAGCGCGGCCAGCGCTGGGTCAAGATCACGTATTTCCGCAACCTCGATGACCTGACGACGCCGCAGGCGCGCTTCCCGATCGACATCGTGGGCGAGATCATCCGCCGCACCGCCGCGCGCTACCCCACGGGCCAGGATTTCACGCTGCGCTTCACCGACCCGCGCGGGACGGATCTGCGCATCGGCTTCACCGCGAAGATGCGCGAGTTGCAGCTGCGATCGAACCGCTGGCGCGGCAAGATGTGCGCCGACGAGCCGGGTGCCTATGTGCATTACCTGCCCACCCATGGCCCAAACCTTTATGACCGCACCAGTGTGGACAACGACCCCGCACCCATCGTGCCGATCAACGGCATTCTCTATCCGGAATGGGGCGTGGGCTGGGCCGAGCCCTTCGATGAGCGCGTGGGCGTGGTCTTCAAGGATGACCGCATCACGGAGGTGATCGGCGAGACCGAACTGGCCGCCATCCTGCGCGACATGCTGGTGGGCGGGCAGCTGATCGAACTGGGCTGCGGCTTCAACCCCAAGGCACCGCGGCGCGGCATCTACCCGGCCGGCAGCAACAGCCCCGGCGCGCTGCATTACGGCATCGACCTGGCCAAGCCCTGCGACTTCATCCGCCGGGTCATGCCCGAATGGGAGGAACCGCCAGTGCATATGGACCTGATCAGCTTCGACACCACGGTGATGGCCGGCGACACGCCCGTCATCACGGATGGCTTCCTGGAAGCCCTGCGCGACCCATTGGTGGTGGAGATGGCCGCGCGCTATGGCGACCCTGTGGACCTTCTTGAAGCCTGGCCCGACGCATGATCGCCCGTCGTGCATTGCCGCTGCTGGCGGCGCCCGCCTTCGCGCAGACGCGGCCCACCACGCGGCTCGTGGTGCCCTATGCGCCCGGCGGCACCAATGACGTGACCGCGCGGCTGATCGCGCCGCGTGCCGGTGAACGGCTGGCGCTGAACTGGGTGGTGGAGAACCGCTCCGGCGCATCGGGTGCGATCGGCACGGAATTCGTAGCCCGCGCGGCACCCGACGGCACCACACTGCTCTACAGCAACGAGGTGAAGCCGCTGCTGCGCCACGTGATGCGCAACGTTCCCTTCGACAATGTTGCGGATTTCACGCCGGTCGTGCGCACGGTCTCCATCCCCTATGTGCTGGTGGGCGCGCCACGCGCGGAACTGCCGAACCTGGAGGCACTGCTGGCCGCGCTGCGCACGGCCCCGCAGCGCCTGGCCTTCGCCGCATCCTCGCTCGGCTCCATCGGCCAGTTGGGCGCGGCGGCGATGGGCACGCGCATGGGCTTCGAGCCCAACATCGTCATCTATCGCGGCACCGGGCCGGCACTGAACGATGTGCTGACCGGTGCGGCCGCGCTGATGATAGCCCCGCTAGGCCCCGTCGCGCAGTTGGTCCACGAAGGCCGGCTGCGCGCCTTCGCCACCACCAGTGCGCAGCGCCTGAACAGCCTGCCCGATGTGCCAACGCTGATCGAGGCCGGCTTCGCGGAGATGCTGTTCGAAGGCTGGTGCGGCATCTGGGGCCCGCGCGGCATGCCGGCAGAGATCGTGGCGCGTGTGCGCGAAGCCGCCCAGGCCGCGATGGCCGCGGCAGAGGTTCGCACGCGCATCGTCGATATCGGCGTGACGGTGCTGAACGAGAGCACCGCCGAGTTCTTGGCGGTCATCGCGGCGGAAATGGCGCGCAATGGCGCGCTGGTGCGTGCCGCTGGAATCCAGCCGGAATGATCCGTCTGACCCTCCTGCTGGCGCTGGCGGCATGGCCGGCCATGGCGCAGCAACCCGCCATCCTGGGCTTGGCCCAGGCCCCCGCGCTGAACGCCGAGGCCCGGGCCTCCGCCGCACGCTTCGTGCTCATGAACATGCCCCGCGCCTTCGCGGCCGGCCCGGGCGGCGCCTTCGGCTGGCAGGCCGGTGGCGGGGATGCCGCCTTCGTCGAACAACGCGCCCTTGAATCCTGCCAACGTCGCAGCAATGGCGCGCCCTGCGCGATCATCGCGCGCGACCTCGCCCTGCTCAGTCCCGAACGCGCGGCGCCCGCCGCGCCCAGCAGCACGCGCATGGGCGGCTTCGCGCAGGAGGCGCTGCCCGATCCGCGCATGCTGTGGTGGGGGCCGGGGGCTGGGCGCGGCGTGTTGCTCTGGGCACATGGGCGCGCGTCCGGCGGCGGCGATTCCCGCGGCCAGCAGCCGCAATCCTGGACACGGCATTTCAACAATGCCGGCTATGATGTCTGGCGCTTCGACCGCCATCCAGGCTCCGATGACCCGGCGCGCGCCGCCGGCTGGATGCGCGAACATCTGGCCGCGCTGCGCGCCATGGGCTACCGCCGCGTCGTCGTCGCCGGCCAGTCCCGCGGCGGTTGGAACTCATTGATGATGCTGGAGACGCCAGGCCTGGCGGATGCGGTGATCGCCATCGCACCCGCCTCGCACGGGCAACTCGGCAGCCCCGAGCATATGCGCGCGCTGGATGACTGGCGCGCAATACTGGCCACCGCCCGCCCGTCCCAGGCGCGGGTCGTCTTCGCCAATTTCCGCAACGACCCCTTCGACCCCGATCCCGATCGCCGCGCCGCCCTGGCGGAAGGCCTGCGCGGGCGCGTGGGCGCACTGCTGGTGATCGACCGGCCCGAGGGCGTCGAAGGCCATGGCGGCGGCAGCAGCATGACGTTCAACGAGCGCTTCGGCCCATGCCTGCTGGGCTTCGCCGAAGCCACCCGCAATGCCTGCTGATCAGATCGCCAGCGCGTCCATCAGCTCGCGCCAGGCATCGCGGCTGGGGGCCGCGACTATGCCGCCCGTGCTTTCCAGCGGCGTATAGGCGCTGCCATCGAAACGCGCGGAATGGCCGCCGGCCTCGCGGTGCAGCAGCCAGCCAGCCGCGTGGTCCCATGGCAGCAGACGGTTGTAGACCAGCACGCCCAGATGCCCGGTGGCAGCCAGCCGCCATTCATGCGCGGCACAGCGCAGGCTCAGCACGCCGGCGAGCTTCTCAAGGCGCGGCAGCACGCGCGCGCGGCGCTCGGGTGCCATGAAGCCCCAGGCGATGGCGCCCAGCATCTGCGGCAAGGCGGGCGCGGGTCCCAGGCGCAGATCATGCCGCGCGCCATCCAGGCTGATGCCCCAGGCGCCCTCGCCGCGCAGCGCCATCGCGCAATCCCCGGCGATGGGGTCGAGCAGCCAGGATGCCGCCACCTCACCATTCACGATGGCAGCGCAGAGCACCCCGAACAGCGGCAGGCCTGCGGCGAAATTGCTGGTGCCATCCACGGGATCGACCACGAAGCACAGCGGCACCGAGCCCAGCCGCCCCAGCAGCGCGGGATCGGCGGCGCAGGCTTCCTCGCCCACGACCAGACAGCCGGGGAAGCGCCTGTGCAGCCCCGCCGTGATGTGCCGCTCGGCCGCCTCATCGGCATCGGTCACCAGATCCAGCGCAGAGGATTTACGGCGAATTGCGGCGGCATCCAGCCTGCGGAACCGCGGCAGGATCTCAGCCGCGGCGGCCTCGCGCAGCAGCGCCGCCACATCTTCCATGGCGCGATGGTCGATCACGGGTCGTTCGCGCCCTGGGGGGCCTCGGGGCCGGTCATCTTCTCGAATCGCGCGCGCGCCGTTGCCGGGATGCGCACGGCGATACGCAGCACATCGTCCTCGCCCTGCGTCTGCAGGACTTCGGCGTGACGATGCAGCCAGGCGATGCGCGCGCCATCGCCGGCCGGTATGGCGTATTCCACCATCTCCAACCCGGCCGCCAGGCGTGCATCGATCTCACCCAGCAGCTGGTCGAGCCCGTCGCCAGTGAGGGCCGAGACCGCCAGGCCCGGCGGCTCGCGCCCGCGCAGCAGGTCGGATTTGTTCAGCACCTCGAGCACGCGCCGGGGCCATTCCTCGTCCAGCGCGGCATCGGCGCCTTCGCTCATGTCGTGCAGCACGCCCAGTACATCGGCACGCTGCGCGGCGCTATCCGGGTGGGCCGCGTCGCGCACATGCAGGATGATGTCGGCGGCCGCGACTTCCTCGAGCGTGGCGCGGAACGCCTCGACAAGTTGCGTCGGCAGTTCGGAGATGAAGCCCACAGTGTCCGACAGGATCGCGGTCCGCCCCGACGGCAGGCGGATTTGGCGCATGGTCGGGTCCAGCGTCGCGAAAAGCTGGTTCTCGGCATAGACGCCCGCGCCGGTCAGCGCGTTGAACAGCGTGGACTTGCCGGCATTCGTGTAGCCGACCAGGGCGATGATCGGATACGGCACCTTCTCCCGAGCGCGCCGATGCAGGCCGCGCGTGCGCCGCACCTGTTCGAGTTCGCGCTTGATGCGAACAATGCGCTCATCGATCAGCCGCCGGTCGATTTCGATCTGCGATTCACCAGGGCCGCCCAGGAAGCCGAAGCCGCCGCGCTGGCGCTCAAGGTGGGTCCAGGACCGCACCAGCCGCGTGCGCTGGTAGGACAGGTGCGCCAGTTCCACCTGCATGCTGCCTTCGCGCGTTCGCGCACGCTCGCCGAAGATTTCAAGGATCAGGCCGACGCGGTCGATGACCTTGGTGCCCCAGGCGCGCTCGAGGTTGCGCTGCTGCACCGGCGTCAGCGCGGCGTCGACCACGACGACGCCGACATCCTGTTCCTCCAATGCGTCCTTCAATGCCGAAACCTGGCCCTCGCCCATCAGCGTCGATGGCCGGCGTTCGCGCAGCGGCAGGATCGCGGTGTGCACGATGGCAACACCGATCGAGGCCGCCAGTCCAATGGCCTCTGCCAGGCGCGCTTCGGCGGCGCGCACGGCACCTGGCGGCGTGAATTCGGTGACACCGCTGCGATGCGCACGTTCATGCGGCAGGATCACGGCGGCGCGGGTCGGGCCCGCGCTGGTGTCAATCGGTTGCGGCAGGGGACGGCTCGCGCGGTGTGATGGACAGGGTGGCTCGGCGCGGCTCGGCGCCTTCGGCCGGCGCCGCAGTACCAGCGGCCTGGGGGTCGAACAGCATGATCGGCGCGCCGGGCATCACGGTCGAGATGGCGTGCTTGTAGACCAGTTGCGTATGCCCATCGCGGCGCAGCAGCACCGAGAAATTGTCGAACCAGGTGATGATGCCCTGCAGCTTCACGCCGTTGATCAGGAACACGGTCACTGGAGTCTTGGACTTACGCACATGGTTCAGGAAAACATCCTGCACGTTCTGCGACTTTTCGGCAGCCATCCGGCACCCCTTCTTCTTATTGCTCATGCGGCAAACGCCGCTTCTCAACCCGGTAGTATCAAGAATTGGCCAGCCGGGCGCGCTTGTCCAGGGTTGAAAGGTGGGCGGCGAATGACATCGCATCCGGGAAGTGCATATCAGGCGAGCAGGCTTCGATCCCGCCATCATGCGCGGCATCACCCAGCAGCACCGCACGCATGCCCGCGCGCCGCGCCGCCAACATGTCCAGCGCGGTGTCGCCGACATACCAGCAAGTCTCGGCTGGCGGTGAATCACAGGCCGCGCGTGCAGCGTGCAGCGGTGCGGGGTCGGGCTTGTCGGCCGCGCAATCGCCCGCACCGATGCGCGCACGAAAGAAGCCAACCCAGCGCAGATGCTCGACCTATGCGCGCAGCAACGGGCCATGCTTGTTGGACACGATGGCGAGAGGGGCCAGTGCCACCGCCGCGCGCAAGGCGGCCGCTGCGCCCGGCATGGGACGCAGCACCTCCAGATGGCGCGCCTGCACGGTCAGATAGAAGATATCGCGGGCCTTCTCCCACTGGTCGCCGAATTTTTCGGGGAAGGATTCGCCGAGCGATTTGCGCACATTGCCCAGCACCATCTCGCGGTCCCATTCGGGCATGCCGAAATGCCGGAAGGCGGCGTTCAACCCATCCTGGATCGCGGCCCAGCCATCAGCGAGCGTATTGTCCCAGTCGAATATGATGGCGGCAGGTTCAGCCGGCATCGGCCGCATGCACGCCGAGGAACTTGAGCTTGCGGTGCAGCGCGCTGCGTTCCATCCCCACGAAGGTCGCGGTGCGGCTTATATTGCCGCCGAAGCGAAGCAGCTGTGCCTCCAGATACTGCTTCTCGAACATCTCGCGCGCGTCACGCAAGGGCAGCGTCATGATCTCACTGGAACGGTCGAGCTTGAGCATGGCCGGCGCGCTGGCGCCCACCTCGGGCGGTAGCATGTCGGCGCGGATCGAGCTGCCGGGTTCGCCCGGCGCCATGATCAGCAGCCAGTCCACCAGGTTGCGCAACTGGCGCACATTGCCCGGCCAGTCATAGGCCTGCAGCGCGGCCAGCGTATCCTCACTGATCTCGCGTGGTGGGATGCCCGAGGTCTCGACACTGCGGGCCATGAAGTGCCGCGCCAATGCCGGGATATCCTCGCGCCGGTCGCGCAGCGCAGGCACGCGCAACGGCACGACGGAGAGGCGATAGAACAGGTCCTCGCGGAAGCGCCCGGCGCCGATCTCGGCCTGCAGATCGCGGTTGGTGGTGGCCAGCACACGCACATCCACATCGACGCGCGCCGAGCCGCCGATGCGCTGGAAGCCCTGGTCCTGCAGCACGCGCACGATCTTGCCCTGGGTCTCGGGCGGCATGTCGGCCACCTCGTCGAGCAGCAATGTGCCGCCATGCGCGCGTTCCAGCAGGCCGGCGCGGCGCGGGCCTTCGCTGCTGGCCTCGACGCCGAACAGTTCTTCCTCGATGCGCGCGGGATTCATCGTCGCGCAGTTCAGCGCGACGAAGGCGGAATCGGCACGGCGCGAGCGGGTGTGGATCATCCGCGCCAGCACTTCCTTGCCCGCGCCGGCGGGACCCGAGATCAGCACGCGCGAGCCCGTGGGTGCCACCTTCTCGACCGCGCTGCGCAACTGGCTCGCCTGTGCCGAGACGCCGACATACTCCGCCTCCGGCCCAGCGCGAAGCCGCAATTCAAAGAGCTCACGCCGCAGCTTCGCCGCCTCCAGCGCGCGGCCGAGGACCATCAGCAGCCGGTCGGACTGGAAGGGTTTTTCGATGAAGTCATAGGCGCCGATCTGGATTGCCTGCACGGCGGTCTCGATGGTGCCGTGGCCGGACATCATGATGCAGGGAACCTGTGGTTCCTCCTGGTGCATGGCCTTGAGAATACCCAAACCATCCATGCGGCTGCCCTGCAGCCAGATGTCCAGGATGACCAGCGATGGCCTGCGGGCGCGAAACGCAGCCAGCGCCTGGTCGGAATTGGCCGCCTGGCGCGTATCGAAGCCCTCATCCGACAGGATGCCCTGGACGAGAGCCCGGATATCCGGCTCGTCATCCACGATCAGGATGTCATGTGCCATCCCAGGCCCCCATCAACGCTCCCCCGGTTCCGTGACCGCCCTCGCGCGCTCCATGGCATGTTCGCCCGCACCGCGCCAGGGCAGCCACAGCGACGCCCGCGCGCCACGGCCATCCGGCGCGTCGGACAGCAGCAACCGGCCGCCATGGTCCTCCATGATCTTGCGCACGATGGCAAGCCCGAGGCCGGTGCCCTTCTGCTTGTGGGTGACATAGGGTTCGGTCAGGCGTTCGCGCTCATCGCCGGCTGGAAGGCCGATCCCGTCATCGGTGACGCTGATCGTCACCCCTTCGGGATCAGGCTGGACCGCCACGCGGATATGGCCGCCCGCCGGCGCATCGGGCTGTTCGGCGATGCGCATGGCAATCGCATCGGCCGCATTGGTCAGAAGATTGGTCAGCGCCTGGCCCATCAGCCGGCGGTCGCAAGGTGCGACCGGCGGATCGGTGGGCAGCGCGCTGCTGTAATGGATATGCTGATGCGCCTCGCGTTGCAGCACGAGCGCATCCTGCACGATGCGGGTGAGTTGCTCGGGCCGGATCACCGGCTGCGGCATGCGCGCGAAGGCCGAGAATTCATCCACCATGCGCCCGATATCACCCACCTGGCGGACGATGGTGTCGGTGCATTGCTGGAAGGTCTCTGGGTCCTCGGTGATCTGCTTGAGGTAGCGGCGCTTCAATCGCTCAGCCGAGAGCTGAATGGGTGTGAGCGGGTTCTTGATCTCATGAGCGATGCGGCGCGCCACATCGGCCCAGGCGGCCTGGCGCTGCGCGGTTAGCAGCGCGGTGATGTCGTCAAAGGTCACGACATAGCCGAAGGCCTGGCCATCCTCGAGCGCCTCGGGGGCGATGCGCGTCAGCAGCGTGCGGCGCGCATCCGGCGGGCCGATGCGCAATTCCACCGTGGCGGTGCCGCGCCCGGCATCAGCGGCATCGGCCAGGGGTTCGAATTCGGGCAGCGCATCGAGCAGCGGCTGGCCCAGCGCGGCTTCCAGATCGCGGCCCAGCAATTCACTGGCACGCCGGTTGGCAAGCTCGATGGCGCCATAGGCGTCAAGGCCGATGACGCCGGCCGATACGCCGCCGAGCACGCCCTCGGTGAAGCGGCGGCGTTCATCGATCTGCCGATAGGCCTCCATCAATTCGTTGCGCTGCGCGGCCACCTGGTTGGTCATGCGGTTGAAGGCGCGGCTGAGGGTCGCGACCTCGTCATCGCCCTGCCCCTCCTCGACGCGCACCGAGAGGTCGCCGGCGCGCACCCGCTCGGCCGCCAGGATCAGCCGGCCGATCGGGCGCGCCAACTGGTTGGCCAGCACCAGTCCCACCAGGATCGCGGCCAGCAGCACCAGAAGTGCGGCGATGGCGAAGATCATCACGAAGGTGATCTGCAACCCGTCCCGGTTGCGATCCAGATTATCATAGGCTTCCACCGCCGCTTCGGTGCGCTGCATGTGCTCGATCACCTGCGGGTCCACATGGCGGCCGATCATCAGCAGCAGGCCGGTGGCGGGTGTCAGCGCGATGACGGCGCGGGCGCGGTCATTCTCGTCGCCGGTCAGCACGGCCACTTCGCCGGCGCGCGCGGTCTCGACCGCACTCGGCGGCGGCGGATCGAGCATGAAGGAGGAGGTGACGCCCGCATGCGCGATGACCCGGCCCAGGACCGGCTCGAAGACCACCGCCTCGGTCAGGCCGCGCACACCGGCCTGTGTCGCCAGCACCCGCGCGAAGGTCAACGCCTGTTCGGGCAGCAGCACCACCGCGCGGTTCAGGTCATTCGCCATGGCCAACGCATCGGCGCGGATATTCTGCTGGTGCTCGGCCAGATAGGCGCGGGAGGCGGCCAGGCTCTCATTCAGTGCGGTGCGCACGCGATCACTGAACCAGGCGGAGATGCCGACATTGAAGAAGAAGGCGGCGAAGCCTGCCACCAGCATGGAGGGCACGATGGCGACCACCGAGAACAGGATCACGAGCCGCGTGTGCAGGCGCGAGCCGGCATAGCCGCGCCGTCGCTCGGCCCAGACGCGCACCAGGCGGCCGGCCAGGGCTGCCACCAGCAACAGCAGGAAGGCGGTGTTGGCGAGCACGAGCCCCACCACGATGCCCGGCCGCGACGGCCCGAAGGGGTTGCCATCGGACAGCACGGTGAAGGTCGCCACCGCCATGACCAGCGCACCCACCGCGAGCCCGAGCGTGACCCCTTTGCCTAGCAGGATATCCGTGATGCGACGGGCGAAGCCGCGAGCCTCGGGCTGCTTCGCGGCGGGCATGGTCAAAGGTCCGATCGCCGCAGCCGTCTCGCGGCGGCGTGAATCGGCCCGTCACACAGGTCCGATCGCCGCTGCCGTCTCACGGCGGCGTATATCGGCCCGTCACCCAGCTCCGATCGCCGCTGCCGTCTCGCGGCGGCGTGAATCGGCCCGGACAAATGGCTGATGCCGCGCGGCATCAGCTGATCCCGCGGACAACGGGCAGTTCAAGCTCCCGCAGCTTCTTGCGCAGCGTGTTGCGGTTGAGGCCCAGCATCGCGGCGGCCTTGATCTGGTTGCCGCGCGTGGCCGACAGCGCCAGCCGCAGCAGCGGCCGCTCCACTTCCGCCATCACGCGGTCATGCAAGTCACGCACCGGCACGCCATCCTTGTGCGCGGCGACCAGCATCTTCAGGTGGCGTTCGACGGCCTGTTCCAGCGTCTCCGAGGCGCGTGGCGCGCCCTCGGCGGTGGTCTGCGCCTCGGCCAATTCGGCATCGACGGCGGTGCCGTCGATCGTCTCTTGCGGGTAGAGCGCGGCCAGGCGCCGCATCAGGTTTTCCAGTTCGCGCGCATTGCCCGGCCATGCATGGCGCTTCAGCCGCTCGAGCGCATCGGGCGAGAGCTGCTTGCCCGGCAGGCCGGAGGCCTTGGCACGGTCGAGGAAATGGCGCGCCAGCAGGGGAATATCCTCGGTCCGCTCGCGCAGCGGCGGCAGGCGGATGGG
>JAPLOK010000018.1 GCA_026400775.1 Alphaproteobacteria bacterium
GCGCATCCGCACCAAGGACACCTGGGGCCTCTGGCGGCGCCATGCGCTGAAGCCCGAATCCAATGTGCAGTTTGGCGAGGGCGGCGCCGGCACCTTCTCCGACGGCAAGCTTTACAGCCAGATCCGCGACCCGCTGCTGCATGGCCGCAAGGTGCTGACCGAATTCGTCAAGGCCGGCGCGCCGGAGGAGATTCTGTTCGTTTCCAAGCCGCATATCGGCACCTTCCGCCTGGTCTCGGTGGTGGAAGCCATCCGCGCGGAAATCGAGGCTTTGGGCGGCGAATACCGCTTCGGCACGCGCATGGAGGAAGTGCTTCTGGATGAGAAGCGCGCAGTGCGGGCCTTGCGCCTGTCGGACGGCAGCACCCTGCCTTGCCGGCATGTCGTACTCGCACTCGGCCATTCCGCGCGCGACAGTTTCGCCATGCTGCACGCGCAAGGTGTTGCGATGCAGGCCAAGCCGCTGTCCATCGGCGTGCGCGTCGAACACCCGCAGGCATTGGTGGACAGCGCGCGTTTCGGCGCCTTCGCCAAGCACCCTGTGCTGGGGGCCGCCGACTACAAGCTCGTGCATCACGCGACGAATGGGCGCAGCGTGTACAGCTTCTGCATGTGCCCCGGCGGGCGCGTTGTCGCCGCCACCAGCGAGGAAGGCCAGGTCGTGACCAATGGCATGAGCCAGTATTCGCGCGCCGAATTCAATGCCAATGCCGGGCTGGTGGTGGGCGTGGGACCCGATGATTTCGGCGCCGATGGGCCGCTCGCGGGCATCGAATTCCAGCGGCATTGGGAACGCCAGGCCTTCATCGCCGGCGGCGGTGACTACGCCGCACCCGCACAGCGCGTGGAAGATTTCCTGGCCGGCCGCGCCTCGACCACGCTCGGCGCCGTCACCCCCAGCTACAAGCCCGGCGTGCGCCCGACCGACCTGGCGCTCTGCCTGCCGCACTACGCGATCACCGCGATGCGCGAGGCGCTGCCCGCCATGGCGCGCCAATTGCCCGGCTTTGACATGGGGGACGCGGTGATGACGGGCGTCGAGACGCGCACCTCCTCACCCCTGCGCATCGACCGCACCGACACCTGCGAAAGCCCCAACACGCCGGGGCTGTACCCGGCGGGCGAGGGCGCGGGTTACGCGGGCGGTATTCTCTCCGCCGGCGTCGACGGCATCCGCGTCGCCGAAGCTGTGGCCTGCGCGCTGCTGGGCCAGGAACTGCCTGCCGAACGCCGTCGCCACGGCACCATCACGGAGGGCTGGGGATGAGCGATGCTGAGCGCGATCGCCCCGGCGGGAATCCGCCAGGGCGTGAAACGCCCTCACGCATGCGGCCGAAGCCGGTGGTGGCTGGCGGCAGCCAGGCGACAGCCGATCTGGCCACCCGCCGCGGCTACCACCACGGCAATCTGCGCGAGGCGCTGGTCGAAGCCGCCCGCCGCCTGACCGCCGAACGCGGGCCGCATGGATTCACCCTGCTGGAGGTGGCCAAGGCGGCCGGGGTCTCGGCCTCCGCCCCCTATCGGCACTTCAGGGACCGTGACGCTGTGCTGGCCGAATTA
>JAPLOK010000053.1 GCA_026400775.1 Alphaproteobacteria bacterium
ATTTCGTGGCGCTGGTGCGCAAGCACGGCATCGCGTTTCACGAGAAGACGCTGGGGCAGTTGTTCTGCGACGGCTCGGCACGCGCGATCGTGCGGATGCTGCTGGATGAATGCGCGGCTGCGGGTGTGGAGTTGCGCCTGGGGCAGCGCATTGGCGCGGTGACGCGGGCCGATGCGTTCAGCGTGGAGACACCGCGCGGGCTGGTCTGCGCGCCGGCGCTGGTGCTCGCCACAGGTGGGCTGTCGATTCCCAAAATGGGGGCGACGGATTTTTCACTGCGCGTGGCGCGGCAATTCGGCCTGCCGTTGGTGGCGCCGCGCCCGGCGCTGGTGCCCCTGACCTTCGATGGCGCGTTGCTGGAACTCATGCAACCTCTGGCCGGTGTGTCGCTGCCCATCACCGCTGCCATCGGCAAGCGGCGCTTTGAAGAGGCGATGTTGTTCACCCATCGCGGTCTGTCAGGGCCGGCCATCCTGCAAATCAGTTCCTACTGGCAGGGTGGTGATGTCGCGCTGAGCCTGATGCCAGATGGTGCCGCGGCATTGCTGCGCGCCAAGCGCGAGCAGCCGCGCATACAGCCGCAGACGGCGCTTGGCGCCTTCCTGCCCGCGCGCCTGGCGCAGGCTCTGGCGGCGGCGCATCTGCCTGCGCGACCCATGGCGGATGTCCCAGATCGCGCGCTGTCAGCGCTGGGCGACATGCTGTGCAACTGGCGCGTGACGCCCGCGGGCACAGAGGGTTACGTCAAGGCCGAAGTCATGGCGGGCGGCGTGGATACGCAGGCCATGCAGCAGCGTGACTGCCAGGCGCGTGATGTGCCTGGCCTGTTCGTGGTGGGAGAGGCCGTGGATGTGACCGGCTGGCTCGGCGGCTATAATTTCCAATGGGCCTGGGCGTCTGGCTGGGTCGCCGGGGACTCAGCCTAGCATTTTCTTCAGCACATCATTGACCAGCGCGGGGTTCCCCTTGCCCGCCATCGCCTTCATCGTCTGGCCGACGAAGAAGCCGAACAGCTTGTCCTTGCCCGAGCGGAACTCGGCGAGCTTGTCGGGGTTGGCGGCCAGCACTGCAGCGGCCGCGGCCTCGATCGCGCCGGTGTCGGTCACCTGCTTCATGCCGCGCTGTTCTACGATGGCGGCCGGCGCTTGGCCGGTTTCCAGCATGATCTCGAAGACATCCTTGGCGATCTGGCCGCTGATGGTGTTGTCCGCAATCAGGTCCAGCAATTGGCCCATATGGGCGGCGGGAACCGGCGGGTCCTGGATGGTGCGCTTCAGCCTGTTCAGCGCCGCGAAATAGTCGCCAGTCAGCCAGTTGGCGGCCAGCTTCGCATCGCGCCCGCGCGCCATTTCCTCGAAGAAGATCGCGGTCTCGCGCTCGATGGTCAGCACATGCGCATCATAGGTCGAAAGGCCCATCGCAACGTAACGCGCGCGGCGTTCATCGGGCAGTTCCGGCAGGCTCGCCTTGAGCTGATCGACCCAGGATTGTTCCAGCACCAATGGCGGCAGATCCGGATCGGGGAAGTAGCGATAATCATGCGCGTCTTCCTTGCTGCGCATGCTGCGCGTCACGCCACGCGCGGTGTCGAACAGCCGGGTTTCCTGATCCACCGTGCCGCCCGCCTCCCAGATCTCGATCTGGCGCCGCGCCTCCACCTCTACGGCCTGCATCACGAAGCGCACGGAGTTCACGTTCTTGATCTCGCAGCGCGTGCGATAGTCTTCGCCGGCGCGGCGGACAGAGACGTTCACATCCGCGCGCATCGAGCCTTCATCCATGTTGCCGTCGCAGGTGCCCAGATAGCGCAGGATCTGCCGCAGCTTCGCCAGATAAGCGCCAGCCTCTTCAGGGCTGCGCATGTCGGGTTCGGACACGATCTCCATCAGCGCCACGCCAGAGCGGTTCAGGTCGATGAAGGACTTTGCCGGGTGCTGGTCATGCATCGACTTGCCGGCATCCTGCTCCAGGTGCAGCCGCGTAATGCCGATCATCTTGCGTATACCGTCGGCGAGTTCGATCTCCACCTCGCCCTTGCCCACGATGGGGTGCGCGAACTGGCTGATCTGATAGCCCTGTGGCAGGTCGGCGTAGAAATAATTCTTGCGGTCGAAGCGGGACCACAGGTGGATTTCCGCCTTCAGCCCAAGCCCGGTGCGGACCGCCTGCGCCACGCACTCGCCATTGATCACCGGCAGCATGCCCGGAAAACCCGCGTCAACGAAGCTGACCTGGCTGTTGGGCGCCGCGCCGAATTCCGTCGCCGCACCCGAAAACAGCTTGGCCTGCGATGTCACCTGCGCATGCACTTCCAGGCCCACCACCACTTCCCAGGGGCCGGTGCTGCCGTCGATCGTGTAGGGTCCGGTCATCACTGCCTCGATGCGTTCGTCATGGTGTTATGCGCAGGCCGCGCGCGGTGTTCAACCACCACAGCATGATGCCTCAACACGGCATCACGCTGTGGTGGTTGTGAGAGCGTGATTCACCGCGCCGGCGATGCCGCCTTTGCGGATCATGCTCCGGGCGGCAGGGCCAGCACATCGCGGTGCGGGACCAGGATGCTCAGGCGTGTGGCTTCGATCTGGTCGGCGCGGGCCTCTGCCCAGGCGTCCAGCACGCGCACGGCCGCGCGTTCGTGCTTGGCCGCAGCTTGCAGCATGCCGCTGGACAGCGCCTCGGCCATCTCGCCATCGAGGCGGCCGATGCGCCAAGGGCTTGTCGCGCTGTGTACCGTGTAGCCATGGGCTCCGAAGGCGCGCGCGATGGCGGCGGGCGCGGCGTCGCCCAAGGCGCGGCCGCCAAAACCCTTGTCGCGCAGCTGGTCGCGCATGAAGCCGCGCCGCACGAATGCGTCACCCCGATGCGGCGGGCTGAACCGCGCCGGCGCGCTCGTGTTCAGCGCCGCATAGAACGGGATGCGCCGCGCGGCACAGGCTTTGGCCATGCGGGTTATCCAATCCTCGCTGACCAGATCGCACAGCGCGCTGCACACCACGGCGTCGGTTTGCTGCAACGGCAGTCCGTGAGGGGCGAGCGCCAGGTTGGTCAGCAGCGCCTCGATCCGCCAGGCGCCGTGTGGCGCGTGGATCAGCAGCGTGCGCTTGTTGGGGAAGCTGCTGGCCCAGCCGATCAGATCGGCGCGCTCGGCCAGCGTGTCGAAGGCGCGGGTTATGAGTTCGGGGTCGGCATCCACCAGCGTCCAGGCCTGGGCGCGGCCGATGGCGTGCCCGAGCCACCGCGTCAGGCTGGCGGTGCCCGCGCCAAGGTCCAGGATGCGCGGGCGGGCGGGCAGGGCTGCGGAAAGCTGCGCGGCAAGGCCCATGTCGCGCGCCATCGCGTCGAAGGGTTCGCGCAACTCCAGCCAGTCGCCGTCGAAGCTTTCGGTCATGAGAGGGCCTTTGCGAAGAGCGCAGCGCGGTCTTCCCAGCGCGGCAGGTATTGGCCGGCTTCCCAGGCAGCGGCGGCCATCTCGGCGCGCAGGGCCGGATCGTAGATGGGGCGGCGCATCGCGCGGGAGAGGCTGTTGTGGTCGCCCGGCGGGGCCATCACGCAGGCGGGCTTGGGCACCACATCGGCAATGGCGCCGCCGGCCGTGATGGCACAGGGCAGGCCACGGGCCAGCGCCTCGGCGGCGGCCATGCCGTAGCCTTCCCAGTGGGTGGCCAACGCGAAAAGGTCGGCGCTGTCATAGGCGGCTTCGAGTGCCGTGCCTTCAAGTTCGCCGGCGCAGGTGACGCGTTGGGCGATGCCCAGTTCCTCCGCCAGAGCGCTCAGACCGTCGGCGTGCACCCGGTCGCGCGCGGCGCCCACGATGGTCAGGCGCCATTCCAGATCGGTGAGGCGGGCCAGCGCACGCAGCAGCACGTCATGGCCCTTGCGCGGCACCAGTGCGCCGACGCTGATGATGTGGCAGGCGCCCTGAGAACCGCGCGCGCGGGGCGCGGGGTCGGTGCCGGGTTCGACCACGGTGATGCGCGCGGGGTCCACGGAAAAATCCTCCGCCAGCTGCGCCGCAGTGAGGCGGGACGTGGCAATAATGCGCGGCATGGCCGGCAGCATCGCCAGTTCGATGGCGCGCAGCGCGTCCCGGTCCAGGCCGGTTTCGAGCGCGGTGGGGTGGTGGATCAGCGCGGTCGCGTCGCGTGCGCGCAGCGCTTCCAGCATGGGCAGGAAGGCCGGCAGGCCGAGGCCGTCGATCACCGGCGCGGTGCCCGGTGGTACAGAGTCCAGCGCGTGCTTCGCTGCGGCCTCTGCGGCCAGGTCCGGCAGCGGGTGGCGGCCTGCGAGTTCATGTGCGCTGACCTGATGGCCCAGCCCGTGCAGACCGGCGATGATGCGCCGGTCGTACAGGTAGCCGCCGCTGATCGCGTCCAGCGGCGCGGGCACGAACAGGGCTAGGGGGCGCATCACACCGGCCCTTCGAAGGCGGCCCAGGCGACGTGGCTCTCGCGCAGCAGCACCTTGATGCCGGAAACACCCGCGCCGCCGGGGCCCATGCGGCCATCCTTGCAGGCTTCGGCCAGCAGGCCGTGGATGTGCAGGCACAGGTATTCGGTGGTGGTGTTCTTGCCTGCGAAGACCTGTTCCTCGTCGAGGTTGCGGTAGTCCAGCGCGGCCAGGATCTTGCGCAGCTCATCCTTGGCCAGGCCGATATCGATCAGCAGGTGCAGGTGGTCGAGCTGGGGCGCGCGGAACTCTGCCTCGACGATAAAGGTCGCGCCGTGCAGGCGTTGCGCCGGGCCGAATTCGGCGCCGCGGAAGGAATGGGCGACCATGATGTGGTCGACGACGGTGAGGCTGAACATCAGCTGGGGTCCTTGGTCATGATGACGGGGCAAAGCGCGGGTTCGTCGAGCAGCACGGCATAGCGCGCGGGCAGGTCGTCGAACGCCACGAAGGGGCCGAGCAGGGCATCCAGGCATGGGTCGCACAGCAGTTCCAGGCCCAGTGCCATGCGCTGCGCGTGGCTCCGCTGGCCGCGCATGCTGGGCGAGACGCTGCCCACCTGCGTCGATGCGATGGTGAGGCGTTTCTGATGGAAGGCCTCGCCCAAAGGCAGGGCAGGGCGCGCGGCACCGAACCAGGAGGCTTCTATGATGCGGGCCTCGAAACCGGAGCGGTCCAGCGCCAGGCAGAGGCCTGCCTCGCTGGCGCTGGCGTGGATAAGCAGGTCCTGCTCAGGTGGCGCCTCGGCGGGGGGCGCGAACCGCGCGCCCAGGGCCTGCGCGATCCCGGCGCGTGCCGGGTCGATGTCGGTGACGGTCACGTTCACGCCTGGCATTCGCGCCAGTAAATAGGCGCAAAGCAGGCCCACAACGCCAGCGCCGATCACCAGCGCGCGCTCACCCAGCATGGGCCGCGCATCCCACATCACGTTCAGCGCAGTTTCCATATTGGCGCCCAGCACGGCGCGGCGGGTGGGCAGCGCATCGGGCAGCGGTGCGCAGAGATGGCGCGGGGCGATGAAGCGTTCCTGATGCGGCGCCAGGGCAAAATAGCGTGTGCCGTCATCGGCTGCGCCCACGGCGCAGTAGCCATACTTCACCGGAAAGCCGAATTCGCCTTCCTGCAATGGCGCGCGCATCACGGCATGCTGCGAATCCGGCACACGGCCGTGCAGCACCAGGCGCTCGGTGCCGCGGGAGATGCCGCTGGCCAGCAGGCGCAGCGAGAGGTCATCTGGCCCGGGCGCAGGCAGGGCGTTGTCGCGGAATTCCGCCAGGCCCGGCGCGGTGATCCAGAGCGCGCGGGGCATCACGTCACCACCGGCGGACGGGCGCGGTCGACTGCGATGTCCAGCAGGATATCCGGTGCGAGGTCATGCACGGTCCATTGCAGGCGCATGGCATCGGCGATGCGCGGCACATCCGGCAGGGCGAAGGCCGGCCTGCCGCTGCCCAGGATGATGGGGGCCACCGTGACATGCAGCCGGTCGAGCAACCCGGCCAGCAGGAAGCGCGATACGGTGACGCCCCCGCCTTCCACGAAGATGCGCCTGAGCCCGCGGGCGGCCAGCGTGTGGAGCAGTGCCGGAAGGTCAGCCACGGCTAGGGTCTCCGCCTGCCCATGGCGCGGGCTCGCGGGGGCGCGGGCTGCGAGCAAGCTTGGCGGTCCGCCCTGGAACACGCGGTATGCGCTGCCCAGCCGCCCGTCAGGGTCGAACACCACGCGCACCGGGTTTGGGCCTTCGACCAGCCTTGTGGTCAATTGTGGGTCATCCGCGGCGATGGTGCCGGCACCCACCAGCACGACATCACACAATGCGCGCAGCTTATGCGTGTGGAGAAGGTCTCCCGGCCCGCCGATCCATTGCGAGGACCCACTACGGGTGGCGATGCGGCCATCCAGTGTCTGCGCCAGGCGACCCACCACCACGCAGCCATCGGGCCCGCGCGGGGGTACGAAAAGCGGCGCGAAGAGCGCCTCTGCCGCCGCGTGATCGGCCCGCCATTCCTGATCCACCGCCATCCGCCGGGTATGCCCGGCGGGGCGGTGGCTGGCTAGTGTGGGATCGTCAGCTGGTGCGCACGCTGGCCAGGAAGCTATCTGCCTTCTGGCGCAGGGCTTGCGTCTGGCTGGCGAGCGTCTCCGCCCCTTCGCGCATGGCGCGGGCCGCACCGCCCGTGTCGCCGGCAGCGCGGCGCACGTCATCGATGCGGCGCACGACAGCGCAGGTGCCCTCGGCCACCTGGGCGGCGCTGCGGGCGATTTCGCGCGTCGCAGCACCCTGTTCCTCCACGGCGCCCGCAATGGCGGTGGTGACCTCGTTCATCCGCTCGATGGTGGCGCCGATGTTGCGCAGCGCGCCCGCGGCATCCTCCGTGGTGGACTGGATGGCGCCGATCTGGGCGGCGATCTCCTCGGTGGCCTTGGCGGTCTGGCTCGCGAGGTTCTTCACCTCGCTGGCCACCACTGCGAAGCCCTTGCCGGCTTCGCCGGCGCGCGCGGCCTCGATGGTCGCATTCAGGGCCAGCAGGTTGGTCTGGCCGGCGATATCGCTGATGAGGCGCACCACATCCCCGATCTTGGCCGCTGCCTGGACCAGGCCCTGCACGGTCTGGTCGGTTGCGCGCGCCTCATCGGCGGCGGCGCGGGCCACCTGCGCGCCCTCGCTCACCTGGCGGGTGATCTCGGCGACCGATGCCGCCAGTTCTTCGGCGCTGGCGGCAACAGCCTGGACATCCTGGCCGGCCTGGGCCGAGACCTCGGCCACGGCATCGGCCTCGCGCCCACTGGTTTCGGCGCTGGTGCTGACCGTCTCGACGCCGCGGCGCATCTCCTGCACGGAGGCAGCTACGTATTGTACCACGCCGCCCACCTCTGCCTCGAAGCTGTCGGCCAAGCGGGCCTGGGCGGTGACATTGTTCCAGATCAGCATGGCTGAGACATACTCGCCCGCGCCATTGCGAATGGCATTGATCTTCAGGTCGAGCACCTGATCGCCAAGCTTGATGCGCGACTGGTGCGGCAGGTTCGCGGCATCGGACAGCAGGCGGCGTTGGTGGTCGGGCCTGTGGTGGAACACGTCGATGCTCTGGCCCAGCAATGCATCGGCCTTCACCGACATCATGTGCTCGATACCGCGCAGCAGCGAGGTGCTCTGCGGGTTCATGTAGCTGATCCGGAAGTCATCGCGCGGATCCGCGGTCATCACGGCGGTGGGCATCTGCTCGATCATCTGGGCCTGGGCGAAGGCGCGGCCGACGGCTCCGCGCAGCTCCTCCATGGCATCTGCGATGCGCCCGATCTCGTCGCTGCGGTCCCGATCTGGCACGGAATCGGTGGTGCGGCCAGCGGCGATGCCAGTGATGGCGGCGGCTAGGCGGCGCAGCGGCGCGCCGATCGCACGCGTTGTCAGCCATGCCGACAGCACCAGAAGGATCGCGATCACGCTGCCGGTGAGCAGGACCTGTGCCGAGATGGATTGCGTGACGGCCAGGCTGCGCGCATCCGAAGCGGTGGCCAGGCTGCGCAACGCCTCCTCGGCGATACGAAGCTGCTCCACCGTGCGATCGCGCGCAGGGTTGGTGACGGTCCGGCGAAGCTCCTCCATCCGGGAGGCCGTGGTCATGACTTGGTCGGCCTGCTCGGCGATCTCCTGGCCCAGGCGAGTCAGGCGCTGCGCATCCTGGCGCAGGGCTTCGGGCGCGGCGCTCTCGATCCGCCGCGCATGCACGCGCTGCTGGCTGGCGGAACGGCGAACGCGCTGCACGGCAGCAGGATCCACCGTGGCCAGATAGCGCATGATGCCCAGCCGGACATCGGACATCGCCTGCGAGTACACGCCAACCACATCGCGCGCGCTTTCCAGCGCGTCACCCGAGAGGTTGAAGGGCAGGTTGGCCACCACCGCTTCCATCGCCTGGTCGAATTCCGGCATGCGCGGCAGCAGGCGTTGGTCACGCGATTCCAGCAATTGTATGCGCAGCGTGGCGACTTGCTCGAAGGCGTCCATCAGCGTCGTCAACTCGCGCTCCACGACCTGCAGCGCGGTCATTGCCGCGGGGGCATTTGCGAGGCGCAGCGCGTTGGCGACATCGCGCCGTGCCTCGGCCATCCCTTCGCGGACCACCTGCATTTCCTGCTGTACCACCTGCGGCGCCTGCGCCAGCAGCACGCCCCGCTGCGCATTGTTCGCGGACATCATGGCAAGCCCGGCCTCGGTCGCGGCGATGCGCGCCTGGTTGGCCCCCATCTGGGTCTGCTGGGCACGCTCGGCATCTTCCGCGCCGGAGCGCACCAGCACCACCAGCAGCGTCAACAGCCCTATCGCCAAAACAGAGGAGGCTGCCAGTTTCAAGGCAACGGACAGGTCACGAAAACCGCGCATGGCGCTAGGGTCCTCAAGCAATTCCGATCGCACCGTCCCAGACTGTTCCTAACCCGAAAAATTCATCACGTGGTGCGGGGCGCGGATCGGGCGCGGGGGGCGGCTCGCCTGATGGTTGTGGGCGCGCGGGATAGCAGGCTGGCGAATGACGCCGGCGCGGTGGTGCGGATGGCGAGGCTTGGGGGTTGCTGTGACGGACTGGACCGGGGCGACGCTGCCCCGTGGTTCAGATGATGAGGCGCGGCAAGCGATCGAGGGCGAACCGCAGGATTGCCTGATCGGGACAGGCGGTGGGGAGATGGATCATTACCCTGGTCTTCCATGCG
>JAPLOK010000165.1 GCA_026400775.1 Alphaproteobacteria bacterium
GGAGGCTCGGCGCCGCCATCCGCCGCTGCCCCATCTGGCGCTGCGCGCGGGGTTCCTGGCGGCCCGGGCGCGCGGTGTCGGCGTGGCGGTGGCGCTGGCCGGCACGCCTGCGCGGGCGTCCTTGCTGCGCCAGGTGCTGCGGCTGCGCCCGGCGAGTGGGCGCAACGGCGCGGCGCGGGAGCAGGGCCTGCTGGTGGCGGATTGGACGCGGGAGGGTGCGCGTGTGGTGACGCGCTTTCCGGGCTTTGGGGCGTCTGCGTGGGATGGGCTTACGGTTGAGGAGGATCGCCTCCGCCTGTCGGCCGGTGAGCGGCCACTAAGCCTGCCATCCGGCATGGGTCGGATGCCCTCAGCGTGACCCGCCCCAAGCCTGATGCGCGCCGCTCCAGCGTGGCCGTTTAATCCTCGCTCACGCGTGGTGCGCCGGCGGTCACCCCGCCATCGATCACCATGGTCTGCCCGGTCATGAAGCCCGCGGCGGGGCTGGCCAGGAACACCGCCGCCCCCGCGATCTCATCCGGCTCGCCGATGCGCTGCAAGGGGCTGTCGGCGGTGCGCTTCTTCAGGTTCACCGGGTCCTCCCACAGGGCGCGCGCGAAATCGGTGCGCACGAGGCCGGGTGCGATGGTGTTCACCCGCACGCCCTTCGGCCCCCATTCCACGGCGAGTGCGCGCGCCAACTGCATGTCGGCCGCCTTGGACACGCCATAGATGCCCAGCACCGGTGAGCCGCGCAGCCCGCCGATCGAGGAGATGAAGATCACATTGCCATCGCCGCGCGCGGCCATGGCCGGGATCACCATCTGGCACAGCCAGAGGTTGGAGCGGACATTGCCGTTCATGATGCGGTCATAGGCTTCGTCGGGGATGTTCTGCGCGGGGCCGAAATACGGGTTCAGCGCGGCGTTGCAGACCAGCGTGTCGATGCGGCCGAAGGCGGCGATGGTGGCATCCACCAGGCCCTGCAATTCCTCCTTGCGGGAGATGTTGGCGGCGTGCGCTTCGGCGGTGCCGCCGGCCGCGCGAATTTCATCCACCACCTTCTGGCAGGCATCGAGCTTGCGCGAGGAGACCATGACCTTGGCGCCGTGCTGCGCGAGCCGGATGGCGATGGCCTTGCCGATGCCGCGGCTGCCGCCGGTGACGATGGCCGTGCGGCCCGAAAGGTCGAACAGAGATTCCATGGCGCTTCCCCTTGTTGTCTGCCGCGCAGCCTAGCGGCTGACGCGGGTCTGGCCAGAGGGGGCAGCGGCCCGCACACTGCGGCAGAGGGAGAACGCATCATGGATCTGCGCGGCAAGGTCGCACTCGTCACCGGCGGCAATGGGGGCCTTGGGCAGCGCATCTGCGCGGCCCTCGCGCGGGAGGGCGCGCATCTGGCCGTGGTCTGCGCGCGCAGCATCGATGATGCCGAAGCTGTCGCGCGCGACATGGCATCGCGCCACCAGATCCAGGCCGCGGCCTTCGCTTGCGACCTGGCCGATGACGCCGCCATCGCGCAACTCGTGCAGGATGTCGTCGCGCGCTTCGGCCGGCTCGACATCCTGGTCAATGACGCGGCCTTCAACCACGCCGTGCCCTTCGCCGAACTGGACGCCATGACACCCGCTCTGTGGGACAAGATCATCGCCGTGAACCTGACCGGCCCGATGCGGTTGATGCAGGCCGCCGCACCCGCGCTGAAGACTGGCGGTGGCAGGGTGGTGAACATCGCCTCGGTGGCGGGCTTGCAGCCCAGCGGCAGCTCCATCGCCTATGCCGTTTCCAAGGCCGGGCTGATCCATCTGACGCGCTGCATGGCGGTCGCACTCGCCCCGGATGTGCTGGTCAATTGCGTGGCGCCGGGCCTGCTGGAAGGCACGCGCGCCACGGCCAATCTGCGCCCCGAACAGGTGCAGCGCTCGGCCGCCGGCGCGCTGCTCGGCCGCGCTGCCGACAAGGATGACTGCGCCGAGATGGTCGTCACCATGTGCCGCACCGACACCATGACCGGCCAGACCGTGGTGATCGATGCCGGGCGTGTCTTCCATTGACGCCGCGCGCGTGTAGCCTGCCCGCCATGCCCCATATGCAAGCCGCGCTGGACTTCATCGCCGCGCACGAATCCCCCTGGCCGCGAGACCTGCGCGCGCATCTGGAATCCGGCGCCTTCGAGCCCGCGCCGGACAACGCCATCATGGGCCCGATCCGCCCGCGCGGGCCGGTCAATGCCATCATCACCCGCAACGGTGAAACCCTGGGCCGGGTGGGCGATACGCGGCAGATCGACCAGACCTTCAGCATCGCGAAATCCTACCTAGCGCTGTTGGCCGGCATCGCGGTGGCCGATGGGTTGATCCCCGATATCGACCGGCCGATCCGCGAATTGGTGAAGGATGGCGGCTTCGACAGCCCGCAGAACAGCGCCATCACCTGGCGCCACATGCTGACCAACACCTCCGAATGGGAGGGCGAGCTTTGGGGCAAGCATGACCGCATCGATCGCGGCCGGGTGCTGTCATCCGAAGGCCGCGCCACCAAGAATCCGAACCGCGTGCTGCAATCGCCCGGCACGCATTGGGAATACAACGACGTCCGCGTGAACCGGCTTTCGCTCGCGCTGATGCATGTGTTCCGCAAGTCGCTGCCAGACATCTTCGCCGCCCGCATCATGATGCCGCTGGGTGCCGCCGAGGATTGGCGTTGGGAGGGCTACAGCAATGCCTGGGTGGAAGTGGGCGGCCTGCCGATGCAGGGCGTGCCCGGCGGCACGCATTGGGGCGGCGGCGTGTCCATCCACGCCGAGGACCAGCTGCTGGTCGGCCAGTTGAAGGCCGCCGGCGGCGTCTGGAAAGGCCGCGCGCTGGTTCCCGCGGGCTGGCTGGAACAGATGGTCACGCCCTGCGCGCTGAACCCCGAATACGGGTTCCTCACCTGGCTCAACACCGGCCGCGCGAAATGGCCGGCCGCCAGCGCGCGCGCCTATTGCTTCAGCGGCGCCGGCGGCAACCGCCGGCGGCAACACGACATGGGTCGAACCCGAGGACGGCCTGGTCTGCGTCTTCCGCTGGCTCGACCCCGCCGCGCTGAACGAGGCGATGCGCCTGGTGCGGGAGGCCGTGGCATGAGCTGGGCCGCGGAGAAGACCCATCGCATCCGCTGGGCCGAATGCGACCTGCATGGCCATGTGAACCACGCCGCCTATCTGATCCTGTTCGAGGATATGCGCGTGGCCCATTGGGAGAGCCTGGGCCAGAGCTTCAAGCCCGGCTCCATCGGCCCGGTCGTGGCGCAGCTGAATGTGCGCTACCTGGCACCGCTGGCCTTTGGCGATACGGTGCAGCTGTGCCTACGCGTGCCGACGCTGCGGCGGACCAGCTTCACCCATGAATATGTGGTGCTGAAGGATGGCGCGCGGGTCTTCGAATGCCAGGCGGTGATCGTCTGCGTGGACAATGGGACCGGCGCGCGCATTCCCATCCCGCCCGAGGCGCGGGCCTTGATGATCGAGCGGGATGGCGCCACAGCCGAATGATCACCCCGGCCGCGCGCCGGGCGTGACCACCACATCCAGGATCTTCCCCGGATAGCGGAACACGCCATAGCGCTTATGCAGCCGCCAGCAGGCCGGCCCGCGCCGGTCCAGGCCGATATCCAGCCCTTCGAAAATGCCCGCACCCACCAGCGTGGGTGACAGCGGCATCCAATCGCCGGCCACGCCATCGAGGATGATGCGCCCGCGCCCCTGGCGGTTGCCGGTGGACTCATAGTCGAGCACGGCTTCATGCGCGCCATCGGGCAGGCCGCAATCGGGCAGGTCGGTGAGCCGGCCGAAGCCGTTATAGTGCAGGCACAGCCGGCCTTCCTCGACATACATCACGATGCCCGCCGTGGGGTCGCCGATCGCCCAGAGCACGCCCTGATCGCCCGCGCGCTGGGTGAAGCGCACCGCGATGGCAAAGCTGCGATTGGCGATCAGCGGCATGATGTCACCGCGATGGGTGGTCTGCGCGCCGGGCCAGTAGCGGCGCGGCCGGTCGGAGATGGCGCGCTGGTCGGGCCGGGCATCGCCGAATTTCTGGGTGCGGGTGCGGTTGTCGAGCGGATAGACAAAGTATTTCCACGCCGCCTCGTCGAAGGCCGTGACCAGTTCGGCGAGCTTCTCCGGGTGGTCCGCCGCCACGTCGCGGCTTTCGGAAAAATCGCGTGTCAGGTCGTGCAGCGTCCAGTTCTCCATGTCGATCGGCTCGCCGCGTGCCTGGATCGAACGGGCCAGCCAGCCCTGCCGGTAGAAGCCGCGATTGGACCAGCATTCGTAATATTGCTCGGCGCGCGGGGAGGGTGCGGCCGGGTCCGCCAGCAGCGGCGCGAAGCTGCGGCCATCCATGCGTTCGGCGGGTGCGCCGTTGATGGTATCCAGCGGCGCCACGCCGGCCAGGTCCAGCAGCGTGGGCATCACATCCGTCACATGCACGAACTGGTCGCGCACCGCGCCGCCATCCTTGATGCGTGCCGGCCAGGAGACCAGGAAGGACACCCGCCGCCCGCCGCCGCCGGTATAGGTCTTGTAGGTGGGGAAGGGCGTGTTCGACACCTCGCCCCAGCCGGTGGGGTAGAGCGGGATGGACCGCGCGGAGCCGAGATCATCGGCCAGAGCGCGCTCCTCCTCGCATTGTTGTACATGCCCAAAGGCCCGCCGCCATCGGTGCCGCCATTGTCGGAGCTGAACAGGATGATGGTGTTCTCGCGCTCGCCGATCTCGTCGAGGAAGGCCAGAAGCCGGCCGATATTCTGGTCCACCCGGTCCAGCATGGCGGCATAGACCTCCATATGGCGGGCCAGCATGGGGCGGTCGGCGGGGTCGGTCGCGTCCCAATCCGGCACGCGTGGGTCAGACGCCGGCAGCGCCGTGCCGGGCGGGATCAGCCCCATGGCGATCTGTCGTGCGTGGCGTTCGGCGCGAAGCGCCCCCCAGCCGGCATCATAGCGGCCGTGATACTTGGCGATATCGGCCGCATGCACCTGCAAGGGCGCGTGCACGGCGTTGAAGGCCAGGTACAGCAGGAAGGGTTTTTCCGCCGAGGAGGCGCGCAATTCCCGCACGAAGCGCATGCCCTGATCGGTCCAGGCATCGGTCGTGTAGTAATCCGGCGGGTATTGGTCGATGGGGATGACCTGGTTGTCGTCGCGCAGGAAGGCGGGGAAGAAGAAGCTGGTCTCGCCCTCCAGGATGCCGTGGAACCGCTCGAAGCCGCGCTGCACCGGCCAGCTGCGCTTGTTGCCCGCAGGTGTCACATCGATCGCCGGCGTGTTGTGCCATTTGCCGACCATGAAGGTGGCATAGCCCGCCGCGCGCAGCGTCTCGGGCAGGGTCGGCGCCTGGAGTGGGATTTCGCCGGAATAGCCGGGGTAGCCCGAATGGTTGTTGGCCAGCCAGCCGGTGCCGACCGCATGCGCGTTGCGCCCGGTCAGCAGGGCGGCGCGGGCGGGCGAGCAGATCGGGTGGCTGGTATAGTGGTTGAAGCGCAGCCCCTCGGCGGCCAGGGTGTGCAGGTTCGGGGTGTCGATCTCCGAGCCGAAACAGCCCGGGTCGGACCAGCCCATATCGTCCATATAGAGGATGACGATATTGGGCGAACCCGAGCGCGCGGCGGGGCGGGGCGCGAAATAGGGTTGCGATTCATCGCGCCTGCGGCCGATGCGGCCTGCGAAGCCATCCGGTTGCATGGCCTTCCTCCCGTTCTCGTGGCGGAAGGGTAGGGCGCGGCGGCGCCGGCTGTCACGCGCTCAGCGCTGGCGGCCTTCCATGCGCATGGCCAGGCAGATCTGCTGCTCGATGCAATCCACGCGCTTATGAGCGCGCGCGGGCAACGGGATAGACTGCGTCTTTGCCGCATTGACCAGGGCATCGCGCAGCTCATCGCCAACGCATTCATGCTCCTGGCTGGCAAACCCGCCATCGGGCTGCACTGCGATGCGGAATGCCCATTGATCCGCACCGCGCTTCTCTGTGCGCATCTGCGTGACGGTGCCGCGCGGCAGGCTGTGCCCGTGCGCCTTCCAATGGGTCAGGACCGCCCTGGCGACCTCGGCTTCATCAAATATGATATATCGAATTTCAGCTGGCATGACGCTCGCATACCGCGACACAGGTTAACAGGAGGTTGAGTGGGCGGGTCAGGCGCGCGGTGCGGCGATGATCACCGCTGCACCCGCCAGGCACAGCCCGGCCCCCAGCAGGTCCCAGCGGTCCGGCCGGAGGCCTTCGACGGCCCAAAGCCAGGCCAGGCTCGCGGCGATATAGACACCGCCATAGGCCGCGAAGGCGCGCCCGGCATGCTCCGCCGGTGCCAGCGCCAGCAGCAACGCGAAGCCTGCCAGTGCTGCGGCACCCGGGATCAGCCACAGCGCCGATGCACCGCCGCGCCACCACGCCCAGACCGCGAAGCAGCCGGCGATTTCCAGCAAGGCCGCCGCAGGGAGGACCAACATCGTCATGCGCATCAACTATCTGCGAAACACGGCGCGGTGTCATGCGCACTCCGCGGCTTGCGCATAGGGTGCGCCATCGGCGGCGGGGCATGTGATGGTGGCGTGGGACGCGTTGTTGCTGGGCGCGCGCAGCATGCGCGAACTGGCCGAGATGCTCGACAGTTTCGAGGTCGCGCATAACTGGCTCGCGATCCAGCCCGAGCCCACCTGCGCCGAATTCGCAGCCGTGCTGGCGGAGGTGCTGAAAGCCCCCGCCGTGGTCATCCGCGCCGCCGATGGCCTGCTGGCCGCCTTCGACAGCGCAGTGCCGCGGCCCGGGGCGCTGGCCGTGCTGGCCGATTGGCGAATGGTGCTGGAGGTGGAGCGCGACCGGCCCCAGGCCGAGACCATCGCGGCCCTCGGCGAACGCTATCTCTGGCACTGCCTGGATGGCACCGCCGCGGACCCCGATGCCGCGCTGCTGCTGCGCATGCTGCGCCGCCTGGCCGACCCCATGGCCGAGGCCTTCCCGAACCTGACGCGCTTCGCCGAAGCGGTCTGCGATGTGGCTGAGCAGACCCAGCGCAGCATGCGCCGCAGCCTGCACGCGCCAGCGCTGGAAATGGTGCGCCGCGCCGCGCCGCCATTGCTGGATGCGCGCCGGCGCGCCCAATCGCTGGCGGCGGTATTGGCCACGCGGCAGGCCTCGTTGCGCCGGCGCGCGCTGGGCCTGGCGGTGGCCTGATACCAACGGCCGAGTGCGCTTGCTCATTGCAAGGCCGCGAATGCGGCCCGCCGGCAGTCCGGCTGAGCCAAGGAAACCGGGGGTTTCCGCCCGGCGTTTGAGGGCGGCAAAACTCAGACCCGCAGCCAATAACATGAACCATTGGCCTGACATCTTTCCTTCATTTAAATGTCATTCTAGCGTCACGCGGTGCGCGTAGACGGGCGCCGTACAAGGCGGGCGGGATGATGCTGATACTGGAAGGGCTTTCGCGCCAATACGGTTCGGTGCGCGCGGTGGATGGCGTCAGCCTCTCCGTTCCCTCGGGGCAGATGGTCGGCGTCATCGGGCGCTCGGGCGCGGGCAAATCCACCCTGCTGCGACTGATCAACCGCATGGCCGAACCCTCCGCCGGGCGCGTCATCTTCGATGGGCATGACGTATCCGGCCTGCGCGGCCAGGCCCTGCGCGACTGGCGCATGGGCTGCGCCATGATCTTCCAGCAGTTCAACCTGGTGCAGCGGCTGGATGTGCTGACCAATGTGCTGATCGGCCGGCTGAACCACCGCCGCGGCGTGATGGCGCGGCTGGGTTCGCTCTTCGCGCGCTTCAGCGCCGAGGAACGCGCCATGGCGCTGGCGGCGCTGGAACGCTTCGACCTTCTGTCCACCGCGCTGCAACGCGCCGATACGCTCTCGGGCGGGCAGCAGCAGCGGGTCGCGATCTGCCGCGCCCTGCTGCAACAGCCGAAACTGCTGCTGGCCGATGAACCGATCGCGAGCCTTGACCCGCGCAACGCGCGCACCGTGATGGACGCACTCGCCCAGGTGAACCGCGAGGGCATCACCGTGCTGGTCAACCTGCACCACCTGGATACCGCGCGCGAATACTGCACGCGCATCGTCGCCATGCAGCAGGGCCGCGTGGTGTTCGACGGCCTGCCCGCCGAACTCGATGCCCGCCGCGTGCAGGACATCTACGGCATCACCGAAGACGAATTCACCGCCGAAGCGGAAGCGGCCTTCGGGCCGCAACGCATGGCCTTCGCCTGATACCCCTACAAAGGAGAGACGCATGATCACCCGCCGCATTATCGGCCTGGGCGCGATGGCCGCCCTGCCGGGCATGGCCTTGGCGCAACCCGCCGCGCGCGATCTGGCCCCGGGCGCACCCGCGGGCTTCCGCGCCCGCCGCACGCTGGACGCCGACGTGACCATGCCCAGCCCCGGCCGCCGCCCCTGGGCCGCGCAAGTGCCGCAAATCCGCGTGGGCCTGCTGGGCGGCGAGAACGAGGCCGACCGCATGGGCCGCTTCGGCGCCTACCAGGCACTGATCCAGCAGACCTTCGACGTGCCGGTGCGGCTCTTCGCCGCCTCCGACTACGCGGGCGTGCTGCAGGCCTTCTCCGCCCGCCAGGTTGAATTCGCCTCCATGGGCCCCTCGGTCTATGCCGGCACCTGGATCGATACCAATGGCGGCGTCGAACCGCTGCTGGTGGCCGAGGAACGCGACGGCTCGATCTCCTACATCGCGGTCATGGTGGTGCGCGCCGATAGCGGCATCACCAATCTGGAACAAATGCGCGGCCGCAGCCTGGCCTGGGCCGATGCCAACTCCACCTCCGGCTACCTGGTCCCGCGCTTCGCACTGCGCCGCCAGGGCCTGGGCGTCGAAAGCGGCCAGTATTTCTCCCGCACCGGCTTCGGCGGCGGGCATGAACAAGCCATCGTCGCGTTGCTGCAACGCCAGTTCGACGCCGCGGTGACCTGGACCTCGGGCCAAGGCGACGTGAACGAAGGCCACACCCGCGGCAACCTGCGCGCGATGGTCGACAAAGGCATGCTGAACATGCGCGACCTGCGCATCATCTGGCAGTCCGACCCGATCATCAACGGGCCGATCACCGCCCGCACGGACCTGCCGCAAGCCTTCCGCGACGACATCACCAACTTCCACCTGGCCCTGCCCAAGACCCACCCGCAAATCTACCAGCAGATCGAACGCGGCGGCGGCACAGGCTACCGTACGGTGCACCACCAGCAGTTCCAATTCCTGGTGGAAATGCGCCGCGAAGAAGCGGCGGAACGCCGGCGGAGGTCGTAAGGGCCCTAAGGTAGCCTGGGGAGGGACGCTGCCCCTCCCCAGACCCCACCCAGCCAAGGGACACAGTCCCTTGGAACCCATGAGTCTTCGGTCTGGTTGGGGAGGGGGCATCACACGAGCGCCCTGCATCAAGGGCGCGCCATGCCCCCTCCCCAACCAGACCGATAACCCACACCGGGTCCAGGGGTCGTTGACCCCTGGCGGGGAGAGGTTTGGAGAGGGGCAGCGCCCCTCTCCAATTCCACCTCCGGGCCCGTACAACCTTCACCAGGAGTTCGCCCGCATGTTCGCATCGCGCATGTCCCGCCGGGGATTGGTGGCTGGTGTTGCTGCCGTGCCGTTGGCTGTGTCGGCGCAGGAGTGGCGGCCGCGGCGGACGATGGAGGGGCCGCATGTGATGCCGCAGCCGGGCCGGCGGGCTTGGGCGGAGCAGGTGCCGCAGTTGCGGATTGGCTTGTTGGGCGGCGAGAACGAGGCGGATCGTCTGGCGCGGTTTGATGGGTTCCGGCGTTTGCTGGAGGAGACGTTCCGGGTGCCGGTGCGGTTGTTTCCGGCCAGTGATTATGCGGGTGTCTTGCAGGCGTTTTCAGCCCGGCAGATCGAGGTGGCGGGGCTGGGCCCGTCCATTTATGCGGCCGCCTGGTTGGACACGAATGGCGGCATCGAGCCCATTCTGACCATTGAGCAGGATGATGGCAGTGTCTCCTACATCTCGGTGATCGTGACGCGGGCGGATTCAGGCATCACGAATCTGGAGCAGATGCGTGGGCGGAGCCTGGCCTGGGCTGATCCGAACAGTGCATCGGGTTTTTTGATTCCGCGCTTCGAGCTGCGCCAGGCGGGTGTGGGTGTGGAGACCGGGCAGTATTTCGGTCGCACCGGCTTCGGTGGCGGACATGAGCAGGCGGTGGTGGCCATGCTGCAGCGCCAATATGATGCGGCGGTGACCTTCGCGTCCGGGATTGGCGATGTCTCGCGCGGCTATTCGCGCGGCAATCTGCGTTCGATGGTCGATAAGGGCATGCTGCGGATGGAGGATGTCCGCATCATCTGGCGTTCGCGGCCGATATTGAATGGGCCGGTGGCGGTGCGCACGGATCTGCCGGCGGCGATGAAGCGGGATTTGGCGGATTTCTACCTGGCCTTGCCGCTGCATCATCAGGATGTGTTCCAGCAGATCGCGCGCGGTTCGGGCTTGGGCTTCCGGGAGGCGCGACACGAGGATTACGCGATCTTCGTCGAGATGCGGCGCGATGAAGCGGCCGCGCGGCGGCGCCGCTCATGAGCGCGATCGCGGCGCAGGAGGCTGCGTTCCAGGACCTGCGCCGGCAGCGGCGGCAGGCCACATTGATCGGCCTCGTGGTGTTGCTGGCCTGCCTGTTGCTGGCGGCCTGGGTGAGTGAATTCCACCCGGCGACGCTGGCCGCGGGCGTGCCGCGCATCGGCGAGTACTTCTCGCGCATCACGCCTGATTTGCGCTGGCCCGCGCTGTTCGCCGGCACCGAGACCGAGGGTGGTCTCGCCTTCTGGTTCTACCGCTGGGATGCTTGGCTGATCCTGTTGTTCGAGACGGCGCAGATGGCGGCGCTGGCCACGCTGTTCGGCGCGGCGGCCGCCCTCCTCCTGGCCTTCGTGGCGGCGCGCAACACCGGCGCGCCGGCCTGGGCGAACCAGGTGGCGCGGCGCTTCCTGGAGGCATCGCGCACCATTCCGGAAATCGTCTTCGCGTTGATCTTCGTCTGGGCTTTCGGCGTGGGTGCGCTGGCGGGCATCTTGGCGATCGCGCTGCACACGGCGGGTGCCTTGGGCAAGCTCTTCGCGGACGCCATTGAGAATATCGAGATGCGCCCCTGGGATGGCGTGCGCGCCTCGGGCGGCACCTGGGCGCAATGCTGCCGTTATGCGGCGCTGCCGGCGGCCCTGCCGGACATGCTGAGCTACGCGATGCTGCGCTTCGAGATCAACATTCGCTCGGCCAGCGTGATCGGCTTCGTGGGCGCGGGCGGCATTGGCGAGGAGCTCTACAAGGTGATCAGCTTCAACTACTACGAGGAGATCAGCGCCATCCTCGTGCTCATCATCATGACGGTAATGGTCATCGACATGGTAACCGACCGGCTTCGCCGCCGCGTGATCGAGGGGCTGGCATGAACCGTTCCAGCATGACCTCTGCCGAGATCGCCACCTGGCGCGCGCGAATGCCCGCCGCTTTCGGTCCCACGCCGGCCGGCCGTGCGCTGCGCTGGCTGGCGCTGGGCGCTTTCATTGCCTGGCTCGTGCTGACCTTCCGCATGTTCGACATCACGCCCGAGCGGCTGTGGAACGGGTTGTCGGGCCTGGGCGTGATCCTGCGGCTGATGGTGCCGCCATCACCTGGCGAGCAGTGGGTGGAAATCCTGAAGGGCATCGCTGAGAGCGTGGCCATGGCCTTCCTGGGCACTTTCATCGCGGCGCTGATCGCGGTGCCGCTGGGCTTCCTGGGCGCGCGCAATGTGGTGACGAGCACGCTGTGGCGCTTCTCGCTGCGGCGTGTGTTCGACGGCTTCCGCGGCGTGGACCAGCTGATCTGGGCGCTGGCCTATGTGCGCGCGGTCGGGCTCGGGCCACTGGCCGGCGTGCTGGCCATCGCGACCGCCGACATCGCGGTGCTGGCGAAACTCTACGCGGAAGCCATTGAGAACGCCGAGAAGAAACAGGCCGAGGCGGTGGCCGCGACCGGTGCCGCGCCCACGCTGATCATGCGCTTTGGCCTGTTGCCGCAGGTGCTGCCCATCATGCTGGGCCACGCGCTGTACTTCCTCGAATCCAACACCCGCAGCGCGACCATATTGGGCGTGGTGGGTGCGGGTGGCATCGGCTTGCAGATCGCGGAACGGATCAGGGTTCGCCATTGGGATGAGGTGGCGTTCATCATCATCCTGCTGGTGATCACGGTGGCGGCCATTGATTGGCTGTCGCGGCGGTTGCGCCAGCGCCTGATCGGCGGCCGCGGTTGACGCGCACAGCCCGCTTCGGGCATATGCCCGAAGCCCGGCGCGATGCCGGGCAATTCACACGCGGCGCGCCCTTCCGCTTTGCAGCGAAAGGTCCGGTCCCGGGGCAAGCCCTGGGTGCAGCGCCGCGGAGGCCCAACCGGACTGAGAAAGGAAGACCATAATATGGCCATGCCAATCGTTTCCCTGCGCGCATTGCTCGAAGCCGGCGTTCATTTCGGCCACCATACGCGCCGCTGGAACCCCAAGATGGCGCCGTACATTTTCGGCGTGCGCAACCAGGTCCATATCCTGGACCTGCAACAGACCGTGCCCCTGCTGGACCGCGCGCTGCGCGCCATCCGTGACGTGGTGGCCGGTGGCGGCCGCGTGCTGTTCGTCGGCACCAAGAAAAGTGCGCAGGAATACGTGGCCGAGGCCGCGCAGCGTTGTGGGCAGTATTATGTGAACCACCGCTGGCTCGGCGGCATGCTGACCAACTGGAAGACCATCACCGGCTCGGTGAAGCGCCTGAAGGAGATGGAGGTGCGTCTGGGCACCGATGTCTCGGGCCTCACCAAGAAGGAAGTGCTGATGCTGACGCGCGAGAAGGAAAAGCTCGACCGCGCGCTCGGCGGCATCAAGGATATGGGCGGCCTGCCGGACATCATCATCGTGATCGATGTGGTGAAGGAAAAGCTCGCGATCGAGGAAGCCAACAAGCTCGGCATTCCCGTGGTTGGCGTGTTGGACAGCAACTCGGACCCCAACGGGATCGCCTTCCCGGTGCCGGGCAATGACGACGCGATCCGCGCGATCAGCCTGTATTGCGACCTGGTGGCGGCGGCGGTGCTGGATGGCATTTCGCAGGAACTCGGCTCATCCGGTGCTGATCTCGGCGCGATGGCCGCACCGATGCCCGAAGCCCTGCCCGAGCCTGAGGCCGTGGCCGATATGATCCCCGAAGCGCCCGCCGAAACCCCGGCCGCGCAAGCTTGACCCGAGTTTCGGAGAAGAACCATGGCTGAAATCACCGCATTGTTGGTGCGTGACCTGCGCGAACTCACCGGCGCGGGCATGATGGACTGCAAGAAGGCGCTGGTCGAAAACGACGGCGACATGGACGCCGCCATCGACTGGCTGCGCAAGAAGGGACTGTCGGCCGCGGCGAAGAAGTCCGGCCGCGTGGCCGCCGAAGGGCTGGTCGGCACGGCTTCCGGGCCGAAACGGGCAGCGATGGTCGAAGTCAATGCGGAGACGGACTTCGTCGCCCGCAACGAAAGCTTCCAGGGGTTCGTCGCGGAAGTCGCGGGCCTGGCGCTGTCGGTCGGCGAGGATGTCGAGGCGCTGAAGGCCGCGACCTATCCCGGCACTACGCATAGCGTTCAGGATGAGCTGACGCGGCTGATCGCCACGATCGGCGAGAACATGACGATCCGTCGCGCCAAGGTGTTCTCCGTGCCGTCGGGCGCGGTGGCCACCTACATGCACAATGCGGTCAAGCCTGGCCTGGGCAAGATCGGCGTGCTGGTGGCACTCGAAGCCGAGAGCGAGCTCGAGGCCATGGAGACGCTCGGCCGGCAGATCGGCATGCATGTCGCCGCTGCCCGCCCCGAGGCGCTGGATGTCGATGCGGTGGACCCCTCGGCACTGATCCGCGAACGCGCGGTGCTGATGGAACAGGCCGCTGCCTCGGGCAAGCCGCCGGCCGTCATCGAGAAGATGGTCGAGGGCCGCATCCGCAAGTACTACGAGGAAGTGGTGCTGCTGGAGCAGGTGTTCGTCGTGGACGGCGAGAGCCGGGTGAAGGAAGTGGTGAAGAAGGCCGGCGGGAAGCTGACCGGCTTCGCCCGCTTCCAGCTCGGCGAAGGCATCCAGAAGGAAGTCTCGGATTTCGCGGCCGAAGTGGCGGCGCAGGCCGGCGTCACCAGGGGCTGACAAGGCCGTATGGCCGGGTTTTCACGGGGCGCCCTCCGAAAGGATGGCGCCCCGTTCTTGTGATGGGGGCGCTCCCTCCGGTATGGAATGCCAACCGAAGGATCGCCCATGACCGAAACGCCAACCTATAAACGCGTGCTCTTGAAGGTGTCCGGTGAGGCCCTGATGGGCAATCGCGACTACGGCCTGGACAATGCCACCGTGAAGGCCATCGCCGAGGATGTGCGCGATACCGTGGCACTGGGGGTGCAGGTCTCGCTCGTCATCGGCGGCGGCAATATCTTTCGCGGCATCGCCGGCGCGGCCTCGGGCATGGATCGCGCCCAAGCGGACTACATGGGCATGCTGGCCACGGTGATGAACGCGTTGGGCGTGCAATCCGCGCTGGAAAAGCTCAA
>JAPLOK010000268.1 GCA_026400775.1 Alphaproteobacteria bacterium
CGATCTGCGCATCGACACCTATCGCGCCTCCGGCGCCGGCGGCCAGCACGTCAACAAGACCGACAGCGCCGTGCGCATCACCCACATCCCGACCGGCACCGTGGTCGCGATGCAGGAGGAAAAATCCCAGCACAAGAACCGCGCCAAGGCGATGAAGGTGCTGCGCGCCCGCATCTTCGAGGCCGAGCGCGCGCGCCTGGCCAGCACGCGCAGCGCCGACCGCCGCGGCCAGGTCGGCACCGGCGACCGCAGCGAGCGCATCCGCACCTACAACTTCCCGCAGGGCCGCGTGACCGACCACCGCATCGGCCTGACCCTACACAAGATCGACCGCGTGATGCTGGGCGAGATGGACGAGATCATCGAGGCGCTGATCGCCGAGGACGAGGCCGCGCGCCTCGCCGAAGCCGAGGCTTGACCTGGCTCCGCGCGCGCCCGACCCTGCGCGCATGATCCAACGCCGCACCCTGCTTGCCGCCCCCGCCCTGGCGCTGCCCGCCGCCGCGCAACCCGCCTGGCCCGAGCGCCAGATCCGCTGGGTGGTGCCGTTTCCGCCGGCCGGCACGGCGGACATCCTCTCGCGCATCCTCGCCGAGCGCATCGCGCCCCGCATCGGCCAGCCCATCGTGATCGAGAACCGCGCCGGCGCTGGCGGCACGCTGGCGGCGACCATCACCGCGCAAGCCCGCGGTGATGCGCATACGGTGATGGTGTCGAATTTCGCGCCGCATGGCGTCTCGCCCAGCCTCTTCGCGAACCTGAGCTATGATGCGGTGACCGACTTCACCCATATGGCGCTGCTGGGCGCGCTGCCCATGGTGATCGCGGTGAACCCCGCGCTGCCGGCGGCCAATTTCCAGGAATTCCTGGCGCTGGCACGGGCGCGCGGGCAGGGGCTGTCCATGGCCTATGGCGGCAATGGCACCGCCTCGCATTTGATCGGGCTGACGCTGCATCGCGCCGCCAATATCAACCCGACCTTCGTGCCCTATCGCGGCGCGGGGCCGGCGCTGGTGGATGTGCTGGCGGGCACGGTGAACTGCATTATCGAGACGCTGCCGGCTGCCATCGGGCATATCCGCGCGGGGCGGCTGCGGGCGCTTGCGGTCTCCTCGGCGGCGCGCTCGGCGGTGCTGCCGGATGTGCCGAATTTCGCCGAGCTCGGCCTGGGGGCTGCGACCGGCGTGAACTGGTTCGGCTTCTGCGGCCCGGCGGGCATGCCCGGCGCGGTGGCGGCACGGTGGCTGGCGGAACTGCGCACGGCGCTGGCGCTGCCCGATGTGCAGACGCGGCTGACGGATATGGGCGTGGAGGGCACCAATCTGGACCCCGCCGCCATGACCGCCTTCGTGGGCCAGGAAGTGGCGCGCTGGCGTGAGGTGGTGCGCGCCAATAACGTCACCGCCGATTAGGTCTGATCGCCCGCGGCAAGCAACCGCCCGAGAGACAGCCTAGGGATCGGCGGTGATGCTCGCCGCCCGGATCAGCGCGCCCCAGCGTTCCAGTTCGGCCCGCATATAGGCGCCGAATTCCGCGGGGCTCGCGGCCGGCAGCGGCACCAGGCCCATCTGCGTCAACCGCGCCCCGGTCTCGGGCCGCGCCAGCATGCCGGCGGCAGAAGCGGCGAGGCGGGCGATGAGTTCCGTCGGCGTGCCGGCCGGTGCCACCACACCCTGCCAGGCGGCGGCCTCGAATTCGGCAATGCCGGCCTCGATCATGGTGGGAATCTCGGGCGTGGCGGCCAGCCGCGTGCGCGATGTGACGGCCAGCGCCCGCACCCGCCCGTCGCGGATCATCGGCAAGGCGGGCGGGCCATCCATGAACATCATCGGCATGCGGCCTGCGATCAGGTCGGTCATCGCCGGCACGCTGCCGCGATATGGCACATGGGTGATGTCCAGGCCCGTCGCGCGCTTGAACAACTCGCCCGCCAGATGATGCGGCGTGCCATTGCCGGCGGATGCGTAGAACAGCCGCTCCGTTCGCGCATGCGCGATGAGGTCGGCCAGGCTGCGGATGGGCAGGGCCGGGTTCACGATCAGCACCAGCGGCACGGCCGCCACCAGCGCGATGGGCGTGAAATCGGTGAGCGGGTTGTAACCGGCATTGGGCATCAGCGTGGGGTTCACAGCCAATGTCGTGCTGGTGGCCATCAGCAGCGTGTGCCCATCGGGGGCGGCGCGGGCGACGAATTGCGCGCCCAGCGTGGTGCCGGCACCGGGGCGGTTTTCCACCACCATGTTCAGGCCCAGATCGGCGCGCCAATGCTCGGCCATCATGCGGCCCAGCAGGTCCGTCGTGCCGCCGGCGGGGAAGGGGACCACCATCGTGGTCGGGCGCGGCGCCTGCGCGAGCGCGGGTGTCGCCAAGGCGGCCATAAACAGGCGGCGTGTGGACATGGTTCTCTCCCCCGCGCCATGCTGCCAGCACGGGGGGCATGATGGAAGCACAGGTTCTGGTGGTCGGCGCGGGGCCGGTCGGGTTGACGCTGGCGATGGACCTGGCGCGCCGAGGCGCGGATGTGCTGGTGGTCGAACGCCGCCGCGCGGGCGCCGTGCCGGATCCCAAATGCAACCATGTCGCCTCGCGCTCCATGGAGATTTTTCGACGCTTGGGCATCGCGCAGGCACTGCGCGATGCCGGGCTGCCAGCGGACTATCCGAATGATGTCAGCTACCGCACCAGCTTCGTGGGCGAGGAGCTGACGCGCATCCCCATCCCCTGCAGGCAGGACCGCTTCACCGACACATCGGGGCCGGATGGCTGGTGGCCGACGCCCGAACCGCCGCACCGCATCAACCAGATTTTTCTGGAACCCATCCTGTTCGCGCATGCGCGGGCGATGCCGCGCATCACCATCCTCAACGAGACCGAGGTGACGGCGCTGGAGCAGGACTCCGCGGGCGTGCGCGCGACCACTGCCTGCGGGCGCGAATTGCGCGCGGCCTATGCCGTGGGCTGCGATGGCGGCCGGTCGCTGGCGCGGCGTGCCATTGGCGCGAATTTCACCGGCGATGCGGTGATCCAGCGCGTGCAATCCACCTTCATCCATGCGCCCGCGCTGATCGGGATGCAGCGGCATGACCGCGCCTGGGCCACCTTCTCGCTGAATCCGCGCCGCGCCGGCAATGTCTACGCGATCGACGGCACGGCACGCTGGCTGGTGCACAACTACCTGCGCCCCGGCGAGACCGATTTCGACAGCGTCGACCGCGATGGCTGCCTGCGTGCGATCCTGGGTGTGGGGGCGGATTTCCAGTACCACGTGATCAGCCATGAAGACTGGATCGGCCGCCGCCTGGTGGCCGACCGGTTCAGGGACCGGCGCATCTTCATCGCCGGCGACGCGGCGCATATCTGGGTGCCCTATGCCGGCTATGGAATGAATGCGGGCATTGCGGATGCCACCGGCCTGTCCTGGCTGCTGGCGGCGCATCTCAACGGCTGGGCGCCCCCCGCCATCCTGGATGCCTATGAGGCCGAGCGCCTGCCCATCACCACCCAGGTCTCTCGCTTCGCCATGGACCATGCGGAGAAGGAGATCCGCAACCGCGGCGCCATTCCGGCCGAGATCGAGGAGGATAGCGAGGCCGGGCGCGCGGCGCGGGCGCGGGTGGGCGAGGCGACCTATGCGCTGAACGTCCAACAATATTGCTGCGCGGGGCTGAATTACGGGTATTTCTACGATGCTTCTCCCATCATCGCGCATGATGGTGCGGCACCTGTCTATTCCATGGCGCAATACACGCCATCGACCGTGCCAGGGTGCCGCACGCCGCATATCGAACTGCCCGGCGGCCGGTCGCTCTATGATGCGCTGGGGCCGGAGTACTCGCTGATCCGCACGGATGCAGGCGTGGACCCCGAACCACTTCTGGCCGCCGCCCGCGCGCGCGGCGTGCCGATGCTGCTGGTCGATGCGCCCGCCGGGCCGGATGCGCGGCCCTTGGTGATCTCGCGCCCCGATTTGCACATCGCCTGGCGCGGCACGGCCGCACCGGCAGACCCGCTGGCGCTGATCGACCGTCTGCGCGGCGCTGCGGGGTAGCGAAGGCGGGCCGGGCAGGGCATATCCGCGCCATGCCTCGCTACATCACCACGCCCATCTATTACGTGAACGACAAGCCGCATATCGGCCATGCCTTCTATCTGCTGACCGGCACCGACGAGCACGGCCAGAAGGTGGAAAAGGCCGCGGCCGATGCCGGTGAGCCACCGCAGGCCTTCACGGATCGCGTCTCCCAGGCCTTCCGCGACCTGACCGGCACCATGGGGCTGTCGAATAACGGCTTCATCCGTACCACCGAGAAGCGGCATTACGAGGCCTGCCAGGCGCTGTGGCGCAAGCTCGAGGAGAACGGCCATATCTACCTCGGCGCCTATGAGGGCTGGTACGCGGTGCGCGACGAAGCCTTTTATGGCGAGGATGAGCTGACCGAGCGCGACGGCGTGAAATACGCGCCGAGCGGCGCGCCGGTGGCCTGGGTGAAGGAACCTTCCTATTTCTTCCGTCTCTCAGCTTTTGGCGACAAGTTGTTGGTTTTTTACGAAAAATACCCAGATTTCATCCTGCCCGCGACCCGCCGGAATGAGGTGATCGCCTTCGTGAAGTCCGATCTGCGGGACCTGTCGGTCTCACGCACCAGCTTCGCCTGGGGCGTGCCGGTGCCGGGTGACGCCTCGCATGTGATGTATGTCTGGCTGGATGCGCTGACAAATTACATCACCGCCTTGGGATATCCCACTGATCCTGAAGCATTGTGGAAATTCTGGCCGGCCGATATCCACTTTGTCGGAAAGGATATCCTGCGCTTCCACGCCATCTACTGGCCGGCCTTCCTGATGGGCGCGGGGCTGCCCTTGCCCCAGCGCGTCTTCGCCCATGGCTGGTGGACCAATGAGGGGCAGAAGATCAGCAAGTCACTCGGCAATGTCATTGATCCTGTGGCTCTTGTCGACGAGTTCGGCCTGGATGCGGTGCGCTACTTCATGCTGCGCGAGGTGCCCTTCGGCCAGGATGGCGATTTCAGCCGCAAGGCGCTGGTGAACCGGCTGAACGGGGAATTGGCGGATGCGCTGGGCAATCTGGCGAACCGGGTGCTTTCCCTGCTGGCCCGCAATTGCGAGGGCCACCTGCCCGCACCGGCAGCCGCGACCGAGGCTGGCTTCGCCGCCTTGTTGGTCGCCTTGCCGGCGGTGATGACCGCGCGGATGGAGCGCCAGGAATTCCACAATGCCTTGGAAGCGGTCTTTGAAGTGATCCGCGAAGCCAACGCCTATATCACCCGCGAAGCCCCCTGGGCGCTGAAGAAGACCGACCCCACCCGCATGGAGGCGGTGCTGCGCAACATGCATGACGCGCTGCGCGTGTTTGCCACCCTGCTGCAGCCCTTCATGCCCGGCACCATGGCCAAGCTGCTCGACCAACTCGGCGTGCCCGCGGAACTGCGCGACTTCGCAGCGCTCGCCACCCCGCTGCCGGCAGGCCAGCCCATCGGCACGCCCAGCCCGCTATTCACCAAGGTGGTGGCATGATGCCGCCTCTCAGCCCACGAGGGGCAAGCGCATGATACCCGCCGATTCATGCATCCGGGCATCCGCCCTCCAGCGATCGGGGGCGATATGATCACCGACAGCCACTGCCACCTCGACCATTTCCGCGAGGATGAGCAGCCCGAGATCGTCGCCCGCGCCATCGCCGCCGGGGTCACGCGCATGGTCACCATCGGCACCCGCGCCCCCCAGGCCGCCACCGTCAAGGCCATCGCCGAGCGCTTCGCGCCGCATGTCTGGTGCACGGTCGGCGTCCACCCGCACCAGGCGGGCGAGCCGCCCATGCCCACGGTGGAGGAGATCATCGCGCTCACCGAGCACCCGCGCGTCATCGGCATCGGCGAATCAGGGCTGGATTATTTCTACGACAAATCGCCGCGCCCCGTGCAGCAGGAGGGCTTCCGCCGGCATATCCGCGCAGCCCGCGCCACCGGCCTGCCGCTGTGCATCCATGCGCGCGACGCCGATAACGATGTCGCCGCCATCCTGCGCGAGGAACATGCCGCCGGCGCCTTCCCCTTCCTGCTGCATTGCTTCTCCTCCGGCCGGGCGCTGGCCGAGGCGGCGCTGGAATTGGGCGGCTATGTCTCGCTTTCGGGCATTCTCACCTTCCCGAAAAGCGATGAATTGCGCGCCATTGCCGCTGATGTGCCGGCTGACCGCCTGCTGGTGGAGACCGACAGCCCCTTCCTCGCCCCCGTGCCATTGCGCGGCAAGCGTTGCGAGCCGGCCTATACAGCCCACACCCTGGCCGCACTCGCCAAGGTCAAGGGCATGCCGGTGGCCGAGATGGCGCGCGTCACCAGCGGGAATTTCGAACGGCTTTATCCAAAGGCGGCCTGACCGGCCGCGCCCGCGCTTCAGCGCAAGGGCGTGGCATCATCCGCCACCCGAATGGTCCGGCGGAAGCGCTCATTGATCACCACCATCAGGCAATTGCCCGCTGGCCCCACCAGGATCCAGGGATGCGTCGCATAGGTCGGCTGCACATGCGTCTGGCCCGGTGCCACCGTGGCATAGGCCCGGCGCCGGCCCTGAAAGTCGAGCCAATACAAGGTGAAGGGCCGCACCCCCTCATTGACCAGGACCATCTCGGTCCGGCGGTCGGAGTTCAATGACCGCAACTGGCCCTCATGGGCGCAGGGCTCACTGCCTTGCGCGCCAGCCGCCAGCGGGACCAAGCCGAGCAGCGCGCCAGCCAGCAAGGGGATGGCATGCCTAGTCCCGAGCTTGAACAACGACATGGCCAAACTCCCTTGTGAGCAACGACGCTAGGCGCGCTCAAACAGTCGCGTCAAACAACGCCCGCAACGGGCGCGGCGGACCGCGGGTCCGGCCCATAGGCATTGGGCCCCGCGGTGCCTGGCTTCACATAGAAGAACAGCAGCAGCCCCGCGCCGCCCAGCACCATCAGCCCGCCCAGTACTGGCGCCAGGAAGATCAGCATCAGCCCCGGCACCATGGCCAGCAGCCACCAGCCGGGCTTGCCGATATCGTGCAGCCGGCGGATCGACACCGCGATGCCCGGCAGCAGCAAAGCCAGCGAGACCAGAAAGCCCACAAAGCCGAAGCCCAGGATGGCGCTCAGAACCCAGTCCGACCGGTAAAGCCCAGATACTGGTTCAGGCAGGAACGGATGGCGGCTTCGAAATTCATGAGGGCCTCTCTCTGGCGCGGCATGATGCTGGCACCCCCGCCCGGGCGTGGTCAAACATCCTCGGCCGGCGCGGCCAGCGGGTCGGGGCCGAAGCGGTTCGCGCCCTCACTGCCGGGTGAGACCAGCATGATCAGCCCGGCCAGCAGAGCGATCAGCCCCGGATAGAGCAGCACCGCCATGGGGTCGCCATGCTGTGGCGGGAGGAAGCCGAACCAGGTGATGGGCGCGAAGAGCAGTGCCCACCAGCCGGTCCGGTCGCGGTCATGCAGGCGGCGGATGGTCACCGCGAGGCTGGGCGAGAGGAAGGCCAGGCTGATTGCCAGGTCGATCCCGTCCACCATTTCCTCCCACAGCACGACCTCCAGCGGCAGGACCGCGAAGGAAAGCGCCGTCGTGAAGAGAAAGAACCACCAGAATTCCGCCCGCGGCGCGCGGCCGCGGAACACCGCGTAGCGCCGCAAGCAAAGCCGTACCGCCGCGATGAAGCCCATGCCCCCCGTTACCGCCGCGGCCCTTCCCGGCCAAGCCTGCTCAGGGCATGAGGCAGCCATGCCCGCTTCGCTTCGCATCCGCCTGCTCGGCACCGGTCCCTCGCAAGGGGTGCCGGGCCTGGGCGGCGTGGATGAGGCCGGGGATTGGGGCGAATGCGACGCCCACAACCCGCGCAACCGCCGCAGCCGCACCGCCGCCCTGATCGAAGCCGCGGACGGCACGCGGCTGCTGGTCGACCCGGGCCCCGATTTGCGCGCGCAATTGCTCGCCGCCCGCGTGGTGCGGCTGGATGCGGTGCTGGTCACCCACGCCCATGCCGATCATGTGATGGGCCTGGACGAATTGCGCGCCGTCAACCGTGTGACCGGTCGGCCGCTGCCGGTCTTCGCACTGCCCGAGACGCTGGAGGATCTGCGCCGGCGCTTCGGCTATGCCTTCCTGCCCGCCACACCCGGCTTCTACCGCCCGGCGCTGGAGCCGCATGCGGTTGAGCCTGGCGAGACCTTGCCGATCCCGGCCTTGCCCGCCCGTCTGCTGGAACTTGACCACCACGTCATGCGCACCCTCGGCTTGCGGCTCGGCGGCTTTGCCTATTGCACCGACCTGGTGCGCCTGCCCACCGCCAGCCTCGAGGCGCTGCGCGGCATCGAGACCTGGGTGGTAGGCTGCTTTGGCCGCAGGCCGCACCCTGTGCATGCGCATCTGGCGCTGGTGGCCGAATGGGCAACGGCGATCGGGGCGCGGCGGACCATCCTGACCCATATGTCCAACGCGCTGGATGAGGCCGCGCTGCGCCGCGAATTGCCGCCCGGGCTGGAGCCCGGCTTCGACGGGCTGGAGATCGCCTCTCAGCCCTCCGCCTGACGATACAGGCTGTCGATGAAGCGCATCGAGGGTGGTTCGGTGCTGCGCTGGCGGCGGATGGTGTTGGCGGGGCTGGGCGCGCGGGGCAAGGGGGCGGCCGGCGTGCCGGGCTCGGGCAGCACCATGAAATTCTCGGCCGCCGAGGTGCGGCGGATCAGCGCCTGCATGCGCGGATCCTCATGGCCATCCTCGCGCATCAGGGCTTCCATCGGGCAGAAGAATTCATGCGGGGCGGGCATCTGGGTCTCGGCGAAGCCGGCGTAATGCTCCTGACGCAGGCCGTAGAGGACGCGGATGTCACGCACCGGCAGCACCAGCGGGCCGGTCGGTTCGCTCTTGCACAGGGCGATCAGCCGCCAGCGCGGCGCCTCAGTCTCGGGCAGCATGGGCGCCAGCAGCCAGGGCAGGGGGCAGAAGACCTGCAGCGAGCCTGTGGAAGGCGCGAAGCGGCTGCGCTTGTCCAGCAGGTTGGAGAGCGAGGAGCACGCCTCAACACAGAGGATATCCGCATAGGGGTCCTCGGCATCAGGACTGAAATGCAACCATAGACCATCGGGCAGCGTGCGCAGATGCCGGCTTCCCGGCAGCTTGATGAAGGGCTGCACGGCAGTGGTCCAACTGTCCGGCCTGGCGCGCAACCAGGTTCCGGGATGCTTGATGCTGCGCGGCATTCCCGGGGGGCGCTGCGGCCAAGCTGAGAGAGAGCGCTTGACGCGCGCATCCATGGACCCTTGAGGCGGATGGGATAGGGGGGAATCACCCATGACGACGTGCAGCTCGCTTGTTATATGCAACCTGAAATAGTATGATCACGCCTCAACATCGTTGTGAAGAAGAATCATTCTCCAATGCACGCAATGCGCGAAAAAAGCCCGATCACGCTCGCGTTAGCGAGCGGATCGGGCCTGTGGACAAGCTTGTGCATGGAGTGTGGATGGGCGGGGCACCCCCCCGCCCGTCGGCATCAGCCGCGACCGGCCACCGGGACGTAGTCGCGCTTGTCGGCGCCGGTGTAGATCTGCCGCGGGCGGCCAATGCGCTGCGAGGAATCCTCGATCAATTCCTTCCATTGGCTGATCCAGCCAATGGTGCGCGCCACCGCGAAGATCACGGTGAACATGCTCGTCGGAATACCCATCGCCTTCAGGATGATGCCCGAATAGAAATCGACGTTCGGATACAGCTTGCGCTGGACGAAATACTCATCGGTCAGCGCGATGCGTTCCAGCTCCACTGCCATTTCTAGCAGCGGCTCATGGGTCACACCGAGCTCTTTCAGCACTGAATCACAAGCCTGCTTCATGATCTTGGCGCGCGGATCGAAATTCTTGTAGACCCGATGGCCGAAGCCCATCAGCTTCGTGTGGCTATTCTTGTCCTTCACTTCGCTGATGAAGGCCGGGATGTTCTTCGCATCACCGATTTCGGCCAGCATCTTCAGCACGGCCTCGTTGGCGCCGCCATGGGCCGGCCCCCACAGCGCGGCAATGCCGGCGGCGATGCAGGCGAAGGGGTTGGCGCCCGTCGAGCCGGCCAGGCGCACGGTCGATGTGGATGCGTTCTGTTCATGATCCGCATGCAGGATCAGGATCAGGTCCATCGCCTTTTCCAGCGTCGGGCTGACCTTGTATTCCTCGGCCGGCACCGCGTTCAGCATGTGCAGGAAATTGGCGGCGTAGGACAGATCATTACGCGGATAGATGAAGGGCTGGCCCAGCGAATACTTGTAGGCCCAGGCGGCGATCGTCGGCACCTTGGCGATCAGCCGGAAGGCCGCGATCTCCCGCTGGCGGGCGTCATTGATGTCAAGGTTGTCGTGGTAGAAGGCGGCCATGGCGCCGACCACGCCGCACAGCACCGCCATCGGGTGGGCATCACGCCTGAAGCCATCGAAGAAGCGGCGCAGCTGTTCATGCACCATGGTGTGGTAGGTGACGTCCTTGCGGAACTTCGCGAGACCCGCCGCATCCGGCAAATCGCCATTCATCAGCAGGTGGCAGACCTCCACGAAGTCGGACTGCTCGGCCAGCTGCTCGATCGGGTAGCCGCGATACAGCAGCACGCCGGCATCGCCATCGATATAGGTGATCTTGCTTTCGCAGCTGGCGGTCTCGCCATAGCCGGGGTCGAAGGTGAAGATCCCCAGATCATTGTAAAGCTTGCGAATATCGGCGACGGGGGTGCCGAGCGTGCCCTCCAGCAGCGGCAGGGATGCGCTCTTGTTCGAGCCATCCAGGGTCACGGTCACGCTGCCTGCGCGCGTCAAGCTGGCCATATCAATCTCCTATCCTCAACCTGTCCTGGCGATCACCGCCTGGCGCTGATGCGCCAAGCCGTCATGTCACACCGGCGATGCTGCACCGCAGCTTAACGCGGCCGTTTTTCTTGTCCATGCCGGTGGCGCGCTCAGCGCGCAGCCCATATGCCCCTGGCGGCGCCGCGGGCCACAGCCTCGATGGAGGTCAATGCCGGCACGGCCGAACCCTCGACCCGCGCCCAGCCGGCGCCGACCAGCGCGGCATTCACATCAACCCCGTCCGCGCGGCACACGCCCAGGCCGCGCCCGAAGCCGTCACGGCCATAGATGCGGCATTCCAGCGCGCGGTCGCGCACCAGTCGCGCCAACTCCGCAGCGGCCGCGCCACCGCAATCGGCCACCGCCCCACAGGCTTGGCCGCGGGAGGGCGCTGACAGCCCGTGCAAGCGGATGATCCGCTCGCCCATGCGCAGCGTCTCGCCATCCAGCACTGCCACATCGGCACCGGCGGCGCGCCATTCCTGGCTGCGTGGGGCCGAGCCCAACAGATCCCCTGGATTGAGCACGGCAGCCAGGACAGCGAGCACGCCGATGCTGCCCAGCGTGGCAATCGTCCTGCCTTTGCTGCGCCCGGGGCGTGCGGTGCTGAAAATGCGTCGGCGTCGCATGGGCGAGTCGTTAACCCACGCCCCCATTCACGGCAAGCGGGGCATTTCAAGATATTTCTGTAACGTGAGCGTGACCAGGGGTTAGCCGGCGATCTTCAACCTTCCTGCCAGAAACGACCCGCCTTGCGCCAACGATCCCAGGCGTCCAGCGCCATCTCACGGCTGTCAGCCGCCTGTGCCAGGGCGAAGCCTTCGACCAGCCCCAGCACCCAGCCACGCGCGCCCAGGCCCAGCACAAGCCCGCGCGCAACGGTCGCGTCATTGGCCAGGCCCAGCGCATCCTGCAGCCGCGCCAGGCGCCGCAGGTAGCGCCGCGTCTCCTGGCCGGGCCAGAGCGGCGCCAGCAGATCGGCGGCATAGCGCAGCTTCTTGGCGTCCAGCCGCAATTCATGCAGCGCCTCGGGCGGCAGGGCCTCGATCTCGCGGCCGGCCTTGCGCAGGCGGCGATGACGACGGGCCAGGGCATCCTGTGCGAAGCCGTGCAATGGCGGGCCGTCCCGGGTGGCATCCAGCGCCTCGGCCAGCGCCATGCCCTGCCAGACCAGCGCGCGGAAGCCTGCGCCCTCCAGCATGGGCGGCAGCGCGGCATAGGCAGCCAGGCGCGCCTTGCGCGCGCGGTGCAGAAGCCTGCGCAAACGCGGCTCGCCCGGTGCGGCGGCGGACAGCAATTGGCCGATGCCGGCCAGGAAAACATCCCAGTCGCGGGCCGGCCCCAGGCCCGCGGCCAGGTCGCGCAGGCCCGCGGCGAAGCGCTCCGTCGCCTCGCCCGGCGGCAGGACATCGCGGAAAATGCGCAGCTTGGCGCGCATCCGCCGGATCGCCACGCGTGACTGGTGCACACCGGTGGGCGGCAATTGCGGCCGGCAGGTGGGCGCGTGCAGCAGCAGCGCCGAAAGCCCCGCCCGCAGCCCCGCGGCCAAAGCGGCGGGTGCGGTTTCGGCGCTGTCGATGCGAGGCAGTTCATCCGGTTCGGCGAGGCTGCCAAAGGCCGGCAAGGCGGGCAGGTTCTGCGCCAGGGCGGCGCCGAGGGCAGCATAAACGCCGTCACCGACCAGGCGCAGCAAGGCGCTGCCATCGGCCCGCTTGCCATGCAGCACCGTCAAGCTGGCATGGGGCAAGCTGCCATCGGGCAAGCTGCCATCGGGCAAGCTGGCATGGGACAAGCTGGGATGGGGCAAGCTGGCATGGGCTAGGGTGATGCCGCGCTGACGGCCGCTGAAGCCTTCCGCGAGCAGGCTTGTCCAGGGGCGGGCAATTCTATCGCGTACAGCACATCAGACGCCTTCTTCGGCCCCGCTGAAGGCATCGGCGCCGGGCAGGTCGCGGGGCTGCACATAGCTGGCCAGCCGCGCCCCGCCAGCGCGCAGCAGCCGCCAGGGCTGCGCGATGTTGTATTCGGCCAGCGCAGCCGTGGGGTAGCCGTCCCGCAGGCGGGTCAGCATGAGGCTGGGCGGCTGGCCGGGCGGCGGCAGGTTCAAGGCCAGCTCATGCATGCCCGGGTTGTGCCCGATCACCAGCACGCTGCGCGCGGTGTCGGGCACGCGGTGCAGCACGGAGAGCATCACCTGCCAGGGTGCGAGGTAGAGCTCATCCATCACAGTCACGATGGGCGGGCCATCCAGGGGTTGCAGCGCCTCCAGCGTCTGCAGCGTGCGCCGGGCGGAACTGACCAGCACCACATCGGGCTGCAAGCCGCGGCGGGCCATGTCCTCGGACATCAGCCTAGCGGCGCGGCGACCGCGCCCATTCAGCGGCCGCGCATGATCCGCCAGGGAAGGGTCATCCCAGGCCGATTTGGCGTGCCGGAGGAGCAGTAATTGATGCATCGCGCGAGCATCATGGCATGCGCTGGACAAGCCCGCCACCGCGACCATCTGCGGGCGATGACAGAACGCATCGCGATCATCGGCGCCACCGGTGGAATAGGTTCGGCCCTGGCCAGGCGGGCTGCGGCGCGCGGCGCCGCATTGCTGCTGGTGGGCCGCGATGGCGCGCGGCTGGCGGCGCTTGCGGCCGAATTGCCGGGCGCGGAGATCGCGGTAGCCGACGCCACCGATGCCGCGGCCCTGCGCGCTGCGCTGACCGGCCCGCTGAGCGGGCTTGCGGTCGCTGTGGGTTCCATCCTTCTCAAGCCGTTGGCGCGCACCACCGAGGCTGATCTGATGCAGGCGATGACGGTGAATGTGCTCGCCCCGATGCTGGCGGTGCAGGCGGCGGCACCCGCGCTCGCCGCCTCGGGCGGGGCGGTGGTGCTGTTCAGTTCGGTCGCCGCGCGCACCGGCTTTGCCATGCACAGCGCGATCGGCGCGGCCAAGGCGGCGGTGGAGGGCATGGCGCTGGCCATGGCGGCCGAACTTGCCCCGGTGCGCGTCAACTGCATCGCCCCCAGCCTGACCCGCACCCGCATGGCCGAGGGGCTGACGCGCAATGCCCAGATGGCGGATGCGATCGCGAAGCTGCACCCCATCCCGCGCCTGGGTGAGGCCGATGACGCGGCTGCGCTGGCCGATTTCCTGCTCTCGCCGGCCGCGGGCTGGATCACCGGGCAGGTGATCGGCGTCGATGGCGGGCGTGCTGCATTGCGCGCCAAGGGCGGGTAGACTGCGCGCCCATGGAGATTCGCGCATGCTGAGCCGCCGCCTTCTGCCGCTTCTGGCCATGCCCGCCATCGCCGCCGCCCAGCCCGCTGGCTATGCGTGGCAAGTGATGCGCCAGGGCAGCCAGATCGGCACGCATCGCGTCAGTTTCACGCGGCGTGGCGAGGAGCTGGTGGCCGAGAGCGAGCTGGTTATCGCCCCGCGCGTGCTGGGTGTGGTGGTCTATCGCTACGAGCATCGCGCCATGGAGGTGACGCGGCGCGGCCGCTTCGTCTCGGCACAGTCGTACCACAGCCGCAACAGCCGCGTCGTGGAGGCGAATGCGAGCGTGCAGGCAGACCATGTGATCATGCGCCACACGGGGGGCGAATTGCGCCTGCCGGCGAATGCGGCGCCGATCTCCTGGTGGGAGCCCGCCCGCTTCGGCGCCCTGCCACTTTTCGGCATGACCGAGCCCAAGCTGCTCGCGCTGCGCGTGGCGCGCGAGGCGCAGCCCGGCGGCGCGCTGCGCATACGCACCGAAGGCGATGTTCAGGCCAGCCTGGAATACGACCAGGGGGGCCGCTGGGTGGGCTACTCCGTCGTGGGCGATGACGGCAGCACCGTCAGCTACACCGCCGCATGACACTGCGCCTGGTGCTGGGGGACCAGCTGTCACGCAGCCTCTCGGCGCTGGAGGATCTGGACCCCGCCACCGACACGGTGCTGCTGGCCGAGGTGATGGGCGAATGCGAGTACGTGCCGCACCACCCGCAGAAGATCGCCCTGGTGCTCTCGGCCATGCGCCATTTCGCGCAGGCGCTCACCGCGCGGGGAGTACAAGTGCGGCATGTGGCGCTGGATGACCCGGCCAACAGGCAGACGCTCTCGGGCGAGTTGGCCCGCGCGGTGGCTGAGCTGGGCGCCGAACGCGTGGTCTGCACCGCGCCCGGCGAATGGCGCGTGCAGCAGGCGATGGAAGGCTGGGAAGCCGCGCTCGGCGTGCCGGTGGAGATCCGCGCCGATACCCGCTTCCTGTGCAGCCTGCCCTGGTTCCGGCAATGGGCCGCCGGCCGCAAGCAGCTGCGCATGGAGTTCTTCTACCGCGAGATGCGGCGTGCCACCGGCCTGTTGATGGAGGGCGACCAGCCTGCGGGCGGGCAATGGAATTTTGACGCCGAAAACCGCCGCGCCTTGCCACGCGATCTGGTCCCACCCGCACCGCCGCGCTTCGCGCAGGATGCCATCACGTGCGAGGTTCTGGCGCTGGTAGCCGGGCGCTTCCCCGCGAATTTTGGCAGCCTCGACGGCTTCAACTGGCCGGTGACGGCGAAGGATGCGCAAGCCGCGCTCAAGCATTTCGTGGCCACCCGCCTGGCGCAATTCGGTGACTACCAGGACGCCATGGCCGAGGGCCAGGCAACGCTGTTCCATTCGCTGCTGTCGACCAGCCTGAACCTGGGCCTGCTGCTGCCGCGCGAGGTCTGCGAGGCGGCCGAGGCGGCATACCGCGCGGGTGCGGCGCCCTTGAACGCGGTGGAGGGCTTCATCCGCCAGGTGCTGGGCTGGCGGGAATATGTGCGCGGCCTCTATTGGCTGCACATGCCGGGCTATGCCGGGCTGAACGCGCTGGAAGCGACGCGGCCGCTGCCGGCGATGTATTGGGGCGCGCCGACCACGATGGCCTGCATGCGCGCGGCGATCGGGCAGACGCGGGACTTGGCCTATGCACACCATATCCAGCGGCTGATGGTGACGGGCAATTTCGCGCTGCTGGCCGGGGTGGCGCCGGCCGCCATCAATGAATGGTATCTGGCCGTCTACGCCGATGCCTTCGAATGGGTGGAACTGCCCAACACCCATGGCATGGCGATCTGGGCCGATGGCGGCATCATGGCGTCCAAGCCCTATGCTGCGAGCGGGGCCTATATCAACCGCATGTCCGACCATTGCCGGGGCTGCGCGCATGATGTGAAGGCGGCAACCGGCCCCAAGGCCTGCCCGTTCAATTTCCTGTACTGGGATTTCATAGCCCGCCACGCGGAGAGGTTCCGCGGCAATCCGCGCATGGCGATGCCGCTGGCCACGCTGGGCAAGATGGATGCGGGGAAGCTCGCGGCGATGCGCGGCGAGGCGGCGCGGTTTCTGGAAGGGTTGGCGTAGAGCATGATCCGCAAAGGCGGAATCGCCGACGCGGTCAATCATCCTCGCATAATGCCTACAGCGTGATCCCGTGACATGGGATCACGCTGTAGGCAGGATTGTCCGCACCCGCGCCCCGGTCCAAGCTGCGCCGCATGGGAGCTTCCACAACACGCCGAACGGCGATCCTCACCGCGCTGGCCGCCGCCCCCTTGGCCGCACCGGCGCTTGCGCAACCCACCTGGCCCGAACGCCCCTTGCGCTTCGTCGTGCCCTTCGGCGCCGGCGGGCAGACCGATATCGTCTCGCGCGTCGCCGCCGAGAGCATATCAGCCCGCCTCGGCCAGCAGGTGATCGTGGACAACCGCCCCGGCGGCAATGGCAATCTGGCCGCGGACGCTGTCGTGCGCGCGCCCGCCGATGGCTATACCGTGCTGATCGCGGGGCTTGGCACCAATAGCGGGCTGAACGCGCTGCTCTATCGCTCGGTGCCCTTCGACTGGCAGCGCGATTTTGCCCATGTCGGGCTGTTCTGCACCACGGCCAACATGCTGATCGTGCACAATTCCATCCCCGGCGCGAATTTCGCCGAAGTCGTGGCCTGGATCCGCGCCAATCCCGGCCGCTTCACCTATGCCTCGGCCAGCACGGGCGCGATCACGCATCTGGTGATGGAGGATCTGGGCGCGCTGCTGAACCTGGACATGCTCCATGTCGCCTACCGGCAGACCACGCAGGCCATGACCGATCTGCTCGCCGGCCGCGTGCATGCGCGTGCCATGGGCGTGCCCGAGGCCGAGGTGGTGCGCGGCCAGCCCACCATCCGCCCGGTGGCCGTCAGCACCCGCGCGCGCCGGCCGGAATGGCCCGATGTGCCGACCATGGCCGAGACCCTGCCAGGCTATGAGGCCAGCGCCTATTTCGGCCTCTCGCTGCCGCGCGCGACCCCGCCCGAGATCGTGGCGCGGCTGAACGTGGCGCTGAACGAGACACTGGCCGATGAACGCGTGCGGGCCGCCTATGTCCGCGCCGGCGCGGACCCCTCGCCGCCCAACACGCCCGAACAATTCGCATCGCACGCGATGCGTGAACATGAACGCTGGGGCGGGCTGATCCGCCGCTTGGGGCTGCAGGCGCAATGAGCATGGAATTGTCGGAAGAACTGCGCGGCTGGATCGGCGCCAGGCGCGTGGTGGAGGAGGATATCGGCATCGGCCAGGTTCGCCGCATCGCCGGCATGCTGGACATGGACCCCGACAGCTTCCGCCGCGGCGATGCGCTGCCGCCGCATTGGTTCAACCTTTTCTTCGCCGATGCCACGCTGCATTCCAGCCTTGGGCATGACGGCCACCCCGCACCGGGCGTGATTCTGCCGCCCATCCCGCTGCCGCGCCGCATGGGCGCGGGCCGCCGCGTCGAGATGCCGGGCGCGCTGCGCGTAGGCGATGCCGCAACCCGCATTGCCGAGGTGGTGGCGATCCTGCCCAAGCAGGCGCGCACCGGCTTCATCACCGTGCTGACCATGCGCCACACCATCATGCGTGGCGATGAGGTCATCGCCACCGAAGATTTCGACGCGGTGTACCGGGAAGCCGTGAAGCCCGGCGAGACATCCGCCACCAATACGCCGGTGGTCGCCGCCACCGAATCCGACTGGGTGGAGACGCGCCATCTGCCGCCCACGCTGCTGTTCCGCTATTCGGCCGTGACCTGGAACGCGCATCGCATCCATTACGACGCCGATTACGCGCGCGATGAAGAAGGCTACCCGGCCACGGTGCAGAATGGCGGGCTGACCATGCAATTGCTGCTGGACGCCGCCTGGCGCCACACCAGGGGGCGCATGCTGGGCTTCTCGGCACGGCTGACGCGGCCAATCCATGTGGGCGATACCATCACCCTGCGCGGTGCGCGTGGCGCGGATGGCGTGGTGCGCTGCTGGGTCGCCGATGGCCAGGGCTTCCAATGCGGCGAGGCCGAATGCCGCTTCGGAGAAGCGGCATGAACTGGCGCTCGCTCCTCTTCGTGCCGGCCAATGCGCAGCGCTTCGTGGAGAAGGCGCATACCCGCGGCGCGGATGGCATCATCCTCGACCTCGAGGACAGCATCGCGCCCACCGAGAAGGAGGCCGCGCGCGCCGCCCTGCCAGCGGCCGTGCGCAGCGTGGGGCAGGGGGGTGCGGATGTGCTGGTGCGGGTGAACCGCGCGCTGGAACTCTGCATCCCTGATATCGCGGCCGCCGTGATGCCCGGCGTGCGCGCGCTGATGCTGCCCAAGGTGATGGGGCCCGAGCATATCCGCCTGCTGTCCGAAGTGGTGGCGGTGCTGGAGGCGGCGCAGGGCATGGCGATCGGCCATACCCGCTTCGTGGCGCTGGTTGAGACGCCGCAGGCGCTGCCCCAGCTTGCTGCCATCGCCGCGGCCGATCCGCGCATGGCCGCCCTCGGCGTGGGTGTCGAGGATCTGGCGATGGAGATGGAAGCAGCACCTGGCGCGGACATGATCTATGTCTTCGGGATGCAGGTGGTTGCGGCGGCGCGGGGTGCCGGGATATTGCCGCTGGGTTCGGTCGGGCCTTTCGCGGATTTCTCCGACCTCGACGCCTATCGGGCCAGCCTGGCGCGGTCCCGCCGCCTTGGCTTCGCGACCATGGCCTGCATCCACCCCGCCCAGGTGCCGATCATCAACGAGGAATACGGTGTGAGCGCGGAGGAGGCCGACCGCGCGCGGCGCCTAGTCGCGGCCTTCGAGGCGGCGGTGGCGCAGGGCAGGGCGGCGGTCGCCTTCGAAGGGGCGATGATCGACATCCCGGTGGTGGAACGCGCGCGGCGGTTGCTGGCGCGCGTCAGGTAGAGCGTGATCCGCGCGGGCGAATCCCCGAAGCTGTGAAGCACGTCTCAGACTGATCTCAGCCGCTACTCGATCCGCGCGCCCGAGGCCTCGACCATTTCGCGCCAGCGCGGGGCGTCGGCCGCGATCAGCGCGCGGGTTTCGGTCGGGCCTGGCGTGGTCGCGAGCAACAGGCCGGCAGCGTTCAGTCGCGCTTCCAGCCCCGGCGCCGCGGCGGCATGCAGCACCGCATCGGCGATGGCGCGCTGGGTCTCGGGCGGTGTGCTGCGCGGGGCGGTCAGCGCATTCCAGGATTGCAGATCGAGCCCCGCCAGCCCCAAATCGGCGAATTCCGACAGGCCCGGCACCTGCGGCATCAGCGGGCTGCGCGCGGCCGAGCCCACCGCCAGCGCCACCAGGCGGCCCGAGGCGATATGCGGCATCAAGGCGGGCATGAAGTCGAAGACCATGTCGATATTGCCCGCCAGCAGATCGGTCAGCGCGGGCGCGCCGCCGCGATAGGCAACGTGCTCGATGCGCGCCTGGGCGCGACGGGCGATGCTGGCGATGAGCAGATGCGCCGGCCCCGCATTGCCGGCCGAACCCTTGGTCACGGGCCTGTGGCGCGCATCCTCAAGCAGCGCGCGGAAATCGCTCCAGCCGCGCGCGCGGGCGCGTTCGGCCGTGACGCAGCAGACCACGGTGGAGGTGACGAGTTGGCTGATCGGCTCCAGGTCGCGCGCGGGGTCATAGGGGGGCTGCGTCATCATCAGCGGCAGTGCGGTGAAGAAGCTGATGTTGAAGATGCCAAGCGTGGTGCCATCGGCCGGTGCCTGGGTCACCGCCTGGATGCCGAGCAGCCCGTTCGCGCCGCCGCGATTGTCGATCACGATAGCCTGGCCGGTGGTGGTGGTGATGGCCTCGGCCCAGTTGCGGGCGATGGCATCCGCGGCACCGCCGGGCGGGAAGGGCACCACCCAGCGCATCGGACGCGCGCCTGGCAGGATCTGCGCCAGCGCCGGCGTGGCGAGCGGGGTGGCGAGCAAAGCGCGGCGCAGCATGTGGTCTCTCCGGTGGTGACGGATGCCAGCGTTCCGGCGATGCTGGCTGCCGTCAACACAGGAAAACGCCCCATGCCCAAGCGCGCGATCGCCTCCAGCAAGGTTTTCAAACCATCCCTGCCTTTCGCGCAGGCAACGCTGGCTGGCGGCTTCCTCTTCGTCTGCTGCACCGGGCGGAATCTGGCCGGGCAATTCGCGGTGGGCGACCCGGCGGCGCAGACGCAGCAATGCATCGACAATATCCGCGCGCTGATCGAGGAGGCGGGCGGCACGCTGGCCGATGTGGTCAAATGCACCGTCTATGTGACGGGCCGGGAGAACTGGGCGCCGATGAACGCGGTGTATTTCGCCAATTTCGCTGAAGACCCGCCGCACCGTGTCTCCTGCATCGTCAGCGGCCTGGGTTCGCCCGATTGCCTGGTGGAGATCGATGCCACTGTTTATCTGGGCGAGTGATCAGGGTGCTGCGATAAGGCCCGCGGCGTAAAGGCCAGCCTCTTCGAAGGGCGCCTGCGTCAAGTCCATGCGCGGGGCGAGCGCCAGCCAGCCGGCGATGGCCGCGCGCGCGGCATCGATGCGTAGCCGGGCTTCGGGCGCGCCCGCCGGCGTGGGCGCGGCCTGCGGAATGCCATCGCCAGTCCAGGAGAAGCCGGTGCGCCATTCCAGGCTGCTGGCGCGGCCGCGGGTGATGGTGCGCTGGCGCATGGTCAGGCGCAGGCCGGCTTCGGTGCTGACCAGATGGCCCTGGGTTTCGCGCTGTTCGGTGCTGATCTGGGCGTCTAGGGCCGCGAGCGTTTCGATGCCCAGCACACGCGGCGCGCCTGCATTGTCGAAGCCCAGTAGCGCGCCCAGGCGCTGGCGCACGCCGGTGCCGGTGATGCCATAGAAGCCCACCAGCAGCAATTCGCGCCCGGCGGCGCGCAGCTGTGTCTCGATGCCGGCCTGGCCGTACCAGGTCGGCAGGCGGAATTCGGCATCGCCCAGGCTGACCAGCAGCACCGGCCGCGCATCGGCGCGCGTGATGAGCCGCGCGCGATATGGCACGGGCGCAGCACCTGGCCGCGGCACCAGCCGGCGTTCGGCGCTGGCGAGCGCGGGTGTGGCGATAAGGCTGGCGAGCAGAACTCGGCGGGTGCGTGGCATGGCGGGATGCTTGCGATGGTGGCGGCGGCCTGTCCACACAGTTTTCCCCATCTCGATATTTTCCATAATATATCTTATGCGATAAATAGACCTGTGGAAATCCAGGTTTTCCGCGGCTTTGCGGCCCGACGACAAAACCCCTGCCCTGAAGCCCGTTTGTCGGTGCACGACATATCGCCGACATCACCGGCGTCGGCGCCCGACATGACCTGCGTCGTGGACCGACATGACCTGCGTCGGGGACCGACATGATCGCCGTCGTTGACCGACAAGGCGCGCCGCGCGACACCCATCCCATGCCCCCCGAGACCCCGCTCGATCGCCTGCTGGCGATCATGACCCGCCTGCGTGCCCCCGATGGCTGCCCCTGGGACCAGGCGCAGGATTTTGAGAGCATCGCGCCCTACACCATTGAAGAAGCTTATGAAGTGGCCGATGCCATCGCCGCCGGGCCGGAACCCGCGACACTGAAGGATGAGCTGGGCGACCTGCTGCTGCAGGTCGTCTATCACGCCGAAATGGCGCGTGAGCGCGGCTGGTTTTCCTTCCAGGACGTGGCCACGGCGATTGGCGACAAGATGATCCGCCGCCACCCGCATGTGTTTGGTGATGCCGCCGCGCGCGATGCCGGCGCCCAGACCGCGGCCTGGGAAGCGCAGAAAGCCGCCGAACGCGCGGCCCGGGCCGAAACCGGCGTGCTGGCCGGCGTGCCGGTGAACCTCCCTGCCCTGACCCGCGCCGCCAAGCTGACCAAGCGCGCCGCCCGCGTGGGTTTCGACTGGCCGGATGCGGCGGCCGTGCTGGACAAGCTGGACGAGGAAGCGGCCGAATTGCGCGCCGAATTGCCCGAAGCGAGCCCTGCACGCCTGGCCGATGAGCTGGGCGACATGCTCTTCGTCATGGCGAACCTGGCGCGCAAGCTGGATCTTGAGCCGGAAGCCGTGCTGCGCGCGGCCAATGACAAGTTCTGCCGACGCTTCGCCGCGGTGGAGGCGAAGCTCGCGGCGCAGGGGCTGGCGCCAGCCGATGCCGGGCTGGAAGCAATGGAAGCGGCCTGGCAGGACGCGAAGCGGGACGGTCTGTAAAACGTGCAAAGCCCGGATGGAACGCCTGGATTCCTTTTGTTCCCCTGGCGCGAGCGCGATTCGGGGATAATAAACCCATCTTATGTGATGGGAAAATTGTCTAATCGGAGTGTGGTGTCGCCGATCTGCTCGATCTCCAGCGCCGGCACCAGCGCGCCAAAGCCCTCGCCCTCGTGCAGGCGGATCTCGATATCCTCGAAAGCCTTGGCCAACGTGACATCCAGGACGGGTTCGCTGCCCTCCGCGACCTCTGCCACGGCCAGTTGCCGCATGCCTGGCGCGGCCGGATGGAGCCACCTTGCCGCCGCCTGACGCATCGGCTGCCGCCTATCCGGGGAATTTGTCGCAAGCGCGCATCATTGCTGCCTGGCCGGCCAGGCCTGGAATATGTTGCAAGCCCGCAGTTTCGGGGCAAAACGCCCATTCGCCCCACCCCACGCTTGATTTCCCGCCCCACCCCCGCAACATTGCACAAATATCTGATGACGCATCACCGCACCGGCCGCCCACAATTCTTCTACACGACAGCCCCGCCTGATGACGCATCACCGCACCCGCCGCCCGCAATTCTTCTACACGACAGCTCCGCTGCCGTGCCCCTATCTGCCCGGCCGCACGGAACGCAAGATCGTCACGGAACTCACCGGCCCCGGCGCCGAGACCCTGCACGACAAGCTCTCCCGCGCCGGTTTCCGCCGCAGCCACAATATCGCCTATTCGCCGGTCTGCCCGGGCTGCCAGGCCTGCGTGCCCATCCGCATCCAGGCCGGCGCCTTCGCGCCCAACCGCACGCAACGCAAGCTCGCGCGCCGCCTGCAAAGCCTGAGCATCAGCCGCATGGCGCCACGCGCCACGGCCGAGCAATTCGCCCTCTTCCAGCGCTACCAGCAGGCCCGCCACGCCGATGGCGACATGGCCGCCATGGGCTTCTACGACTACCGCGCCATGGTCGAGGACACGCCCATCTCCTCGGCCATCGTCGAATACCGTTGACGGACTGGCTCTCCGATGGCCTCTCCGCCGTCTATTCCTTCTACGCCCCGGACCAGCCCGGCCTCGGCACGCTCGCCATCCTGTGGATGATCGCCGAGGCGCGGCGCACCGGCCTGCCCTATGTCTATCTGGGCTATTGGGTCCCGGGCTCGCGCAAGATGACCTACAAGGCCGGCTTCCAACCCGCCGAGGTGCTGCGCGGCGGCAGCTGGCGCGCCCTGGAGGCATCCCAGGACTGACAGGGCGCTGGGATTCTGTCACACTCCCTACTTCGTGATTCGCCCAGTACCGGAGCGCCCCTTGTCCTTCACCATTCCGCCCAATGATCCGCTGTTCGCTGCATCCTGGCATCTGCTGAACACCGGCCAGGGCGGCGGTACGGCCGGCATGGACATCCGCGCCACCTCTGCCTGGCAGCATTACATCGGGCGGAACATCCTTGTGGCCGTGCTGGATGACGGTGTGGAAGCTTCCCACCCGGACCTCGCGGCCAATATGTGGGCGCGCCCCGGCGGCACCACCCTGGTCGATGCCGGCAACGCCAATCTTTTGACCGGCCTGGCTGTCACGCCCGGCAATGGCAGCACCGGCGACAACCACGGCACCTCGGCTGCCGGCGTGATCGGTGCCGTGGGCAATAACGGCCTGGGCGGCGTCGGCGTCGCGCCCGGCGTCAAGCTGGTTTCCTATCGCATCCTTGGCGCGAACAATGCCAACACGGCCGATGGCTTCCAGCAGGCAATGAATGACGGTGTACAGGTGCTGAACAATTCCTGGGGCACCGACGCCGCCTTCAACACCCCCTCCGCCGCCTCGCTGACCGGCATCGCCAATCTCGCCACCCAGGGCCGCGGCGGGCTCGGCGCCATCGTGGTCTTCGCCAATGGCAATGAACGCAGCAGTCGGGTCAGCACCCAGGACCTGACCGGGACCGAGGGCGCGCTCGACGCCACCACCGGCAACCGCTTCACCATCTCCGTCGCTGCGGTCGAGAACACCAGCATCGTCACCGATTACTCTACGCGTGGCTCCAACCTGCTGGTCGCAGCCCCCGGCGGCCAAGGTGACGAGCGGCTCGCCAATGGCAATGGTATCACCACGATCGACCGTGTCGGCGCCACCAATGGCTATAACGACCAAGCCAGCCCCACCGGCGACTATACGGGCTTCAACGGCACCTCCGCCGCCTCGCCCGTGGTCGCCGGCGTCACGGCGTTGATCCTGGAGGCCAATGCGGGCCTCGGCTATCGCGACATGCAGGAAATCCTGGCCTATACCGCCCGCCAGGTGGATATCGACGCCGGGAACGGCCCGAACGCCACGCTGAACCGCAGCCCCTGGGTCGGCACCAACGCCGGCAATGCCAATGGCGGCGGACTGAAATTCTCCACCGATTACGGCTTCGGGCTGGTCGATGCTGGCGCCGCGGTCCGCCTGGCCGAGACCTGGACCGCCGTGCGCACCGAAGCCAACCTGATCACCACCACGGCCACCGCCGCCACGACCGGCGCCATCACGGCCGGCGGTGTGGCCACCGCACAAACCTTCACCACCACCTTCAACCTGACCCAGCCCGGCGCCGCGCATACCGGCCTGCGCATCAACCGCATCGAGCTTGATCTCGGCATCACCGCCGCCCGCCCGCATGACCTGACCATCACCCTGCAATCGCCCGGTGGCACGCTGATCACCATGGCGCGCACCCCGGGCAATGCCTTCGCCAAGCCCGGCACCGAGTATGACGACGCGCAACCCACCGCCTGGCCCACCGGCGGCTTCACCATCAACACCCCCGGCTTCTGGGGTGAGAATGCGGTCGGCACCTGGACGCTCTCGGTCACCGCCAGCGCCAATGCGGCGGCCGCCTCCTCGCTGGATGCGGCCACGCTGCGCATCTTCGGCGATGCATCCAACGGCGCCGATCTGCGCAACATGATGGTCTTCACCGATGATTACGGCCGCCTCGCGGGGCTGGAAGCCGGGCGCGCCACGCTGGGCGCCGGCAAGACCGTGCTGAACGCCGCCCCCATGTCCACCGCCGTCACCATCGATCTGCGCGCGCTCGATGGCGGGGCGCAGGGCACCACCATCGCGGGCCAGGCCGTGACACTGGCGGGCACCACGCTGATGGACGCCTATGGCGGCGCCGGCGGCGACACGCTGATCGGCCGCGCCGGCGCCAACCTGCTGGCAGGCGGCTGGGGCAATGACACGCTGCTGGGCGGCGCCGGCAACGACACGCTGCAGGGCGGCTTCGACGACGACATCCTCAATGGCGGCGTCGGCGCGGATTCCATGGCCGGCGGCCAGGGCAATGACCAGTATCTGGTCGAAGACGCGACCGACATCATCACCGAAGCCGCGAACCAGGGCACCGACACCGCCTGGGTCTCCGCCACGGGCTGGACCATGTCGACGCATATCGAAATCCTGCGCCTCTTCGGTGCCGGCACCGGCGTGACTGGCAGCGGCAACGGTGATGTGATGGTCGCCAATTCTGGGGCGGCCAGTTCCATCGATGGCGCCGGGGGCGATGACGTGCTCTGGGGCGGCAATGCCGCGCACACGCTGAATGGCGGCGCGGGCGATGACATCATCCGTGGTCAGGACGGCGCCGTCTCCATGATCGGCGGGGCGGGCAACGACCAGTTCGTGATCGGCCATATCGGCGCCACCATCGCCGAGAATGCCGACGAAGGCACCGACACCGCC
>JAPLOK010000252.1 GCA_026400775.1 Alphaproteobacteria bacterium
ATCAGTCATGGGGTGGCGGCGCAGAACAGGAAGGCGCGGTTTGACTACAAGATTGGGGCGGAGATTGAAGCTGGTCTTGTGTTGTTGGGGCCGGAGGTGAAGTCGTTGCGGTCTGGGCGTGCGATGTTGGCTGATGCCTGGGCGGGTGAGCGTGATGGCGAGATGTGGTTGTTCAACGCGCATATTCCGGAGTGGCAGGCCGGCAGCTTCATGGCGCGGTTTGATCCGCGCCGGCCGCGGAAGTTGTTGTTGCACAGGAATCAGGTGCGGCAGTTGATTGGTTCGACCACGAAGGAGGGTGCGACGGTGGTGCCCTTGGACATTCACTTCAATGAGCGCGGCGTGGCCAAGGTTTTGCTGGGCATGGCCGAGGGCAAGAAGCAGCATGACAAGCGTGCCGCGATCGCGCAGCGTGACTGGCAGCGCGACAAGGCGCGGATATTGAGGAACAAGGGCGAGTGATCCGCATCCTGCCGCTGTTGGTGCTGCTGATGGCCTGTGTGCCGCAGGCCGAACCGGCGGTTTCGCTGACGTCGGCCGACCCCACGCTGCTGCGCGTGCCGGTGACGCAGGGCGATGGTTCGGTGGTGCAGATTGTGACCAGGCTTTGCCTGCCTGAGGGTGGCGCGCGGCGGCCGCTGGTGCTGATCAACCATGGCTCGCCGGCGCAGGCCGCGCAGCGTCCGACCATGTCGCCCACCGGTTGCGGGCATGAGGCTGTGCGGTTTTTCACGGCGCGCGGCCATGCGGTGGGCGTGCCCTTGCGGCGCGGTTATGGCGCCTCTGGCGGCGGTTGGGCCGAGGCATTCGGCAGTTGCAACAAGGCTGATTTCCATCGTGCGGGGCTGGAGACGGCGCGCGACATGCGCGCGGCCATCGCCGCGCTGACCGCCCGGCCCGACGTGCCGCGTGGCCCGGTGCTGGTGGTCGGCCAATCGGCCGGCGGCTGGGGGGCGATGGCCCTGGCCTCACTGAACGCGCTCGAGGTCGGCGGCTTCGTCAACATGGCTGGCGGCCGCGGTGGTTGGCGGGACAACACGCCCAATTTCAACTGTTCGCCGGAGAATCTGGTCACCGCCGCCGGCCGTTATGGCGCCACCGCGCGGCAACCCATGCTGTGGGTCTATACGGCCAATGACAGCTTCTTCGCGCCGGCCTTGGCCGCACGCATGCACGAGGCCTTCACCGCCTCGGGTGGCCTGGCACGGCTGATCGCACTCGGCGCACAAGGGCGCGACGGGCACTCCCTGTTCTTTGCCCCTGCCGGTTCCCAAATCTGGGGTCCGCTGGTCGCCGAGGCCTTTCCTTGATGCGCTGGCTGGCGCTGCTGCTGCTGCTCGCGACCCCGGCGCTGGCCGATGAGATCGTGATGCTGGCAGGCCCGGATGGCGCCATGCTGCAGACGCGCCTGTGCCGCCCGGCACAATCGGGGCCAGCGCCGCTGGTGATCATGAATCACGGCGCGATGCCGCGCGCGGAGGTCCGCCCGCATTTGCAGCCTTTGCCCTGTGACGCCGAACCGGCGCGGTGGTTCACCGCCCGCGGCCATGTGGTGGCCATGCCGATGCGCCGCGCGCATGGCGCATCGACCGGCGTCTGGGCGGAATCCTTCGGCCCTTGCGAGGATCCTGACTTCATCCGCGTCGGCCGCGAGACGGCGCGGGACATCCGTGCCGCTTTGCTGGCCTTGGTCGGCACGCCTGGCATCGCGCCGGAGGGCGCCATCATCCTGGGCGAAAGCGCCGGCGGCTGGGGCAGTATAGCCCTGGCCGCCGAGGGTGTGCCCGGCATAGCCGCGGTGGTGAATGTTGCCGGTGGCCGTGGCGGCTGGGCTGGCGGTCGGGCGCGCACCAATTGCGCCGCCCCGCGCTTGGTTGCGAATGTCGGGCAATTCGGCCGGACGGCGCGGTTGCCGATGCTGTGGCTCTATTCCGCCAATGACAGCTTTTTCGGCCCCGACCTGGCCGAGGCGCTGTTCGCCGCCTTCACCCGCGCGGGCGGTGTGGCTGAATTGGTGATGCTGCCGCCCTGGGCCGAGGATGGGCATTACTTCTTCACCGGCGAAGGCGCATCCGCCATGTGGGGGGCGCGCATGGCGCTGTTCCTGCAAAGCCTGCCAGTGCCACGGATCGCCGCCCGGTAGCACCAAGACCCACCGAATCTAGCTCAACACGCGACCGAATGGGCGCCGCCGGCAGTCCGGCGAAAGCCCAGCAAACCGCAGGTTTGCGCCCGGCGTTGGAGGGCACGAAAGCTCATGCCATCGGTCGCCAACGGCGCGAGATGGCATAACGCTATTCCGCCGCTGCGACCGGCAGGTTTGCCGGCTGGTAGCGCGGCGCGGGGCGCTGCGGCACCCAGGGACGATCACCGCGATGGGCGCGGTCACTCAGCACCACCGGGCCATTCGCGGTCAGCCAGACGGCATGCGCGCCGTCGCGCCAGACGGCGAAACGGTCCACGACGTGGCTGCCCTCGCAGCGGCCGCGGATGGGTTCGGGCGAGAGGATCACGGCCGCCACGCCGCAGGGCGGTTCGGCCGGCGGGACCATGTCCTGGCGGGCATTGCGCCCACGTGGCGGCGGTGGTGGCGGGCGCAGAACGGCCAGTTGCGGCCTGCCGGGGGCTCGTTCCAGCCGGCACAGCCCGTTGTTGCAATGAATGTCCTGCGCCGAGCCTTCCGCCGGCAAGGAGCGGCTTTGCGTCTCACCCATTCCGCGCAGCCAGCCATCGGCGGTGAAGCGCGAACCGCCGGCCAGGCGCTGCACGAAGACCTCGCCCGAGGCCGCGCGCAGCGCGATCAACCGGCCATCGGCCGAGATCAGTGCATCAGGCGCAGCCATCATCCAGGGGGTGGCGACGGCCACCGCGATCACGGGCAGCCCCAGGCCACGCAGCCATCCGCGCCACAGGCACAGCCACACCATGCCCAACCCGCATAGCGCCAGGCCCCAGCCCGGCAGCGGTTCAGCCACTGAGGTCGCGCCGGGCAATGCGGCGACGGCATGCGCCACCCACAGCACCGCCCGCACGCCCAGGCCCATCAGCCAGAGCGGCCAGGCCTCGAGCCCAAAGGGCATGGCCAAAGCGGCCGCCAGCCCCGCGGGCATGATCAGCATGCTGGTCAGCGGCACGGCCACCGCGTTGGACAGCACGCCATACCATTGCAGCCGCCCAAAATGTGCGAGCCCGATCGGCATTGTCGCGAGCCCCGCGATGATCGAGGTGATCACCACGCCGCCGAGCAGCATGGCCGGCCCGCGCCACCAGGGGCGCGGGCCGGCGGTGCGCGGCCAGCGCCCGCGCGCCCAGTCATGCGCCGCGACCAAAGCGAGCACGGCGGCGAAGCTCATCTGGAAGGATGGCCCGAGCAGGGCCGCGGGGTTCAGTGCCAGCACAATCATCGCCGCGATCGCCACGCTGCGCAGCGTGACCGCCCGCCGCCCGAGCAGCACCGCGAGCGTCACCAGCGCAGCCATGGCGAAGCTGCGCTGCATAGGCACCTCGGCGCCGGTCAGCACCATGTAGAAGCCGCCCGCGGCCAGTGCGGCGGCCGAGGCCCAGAGCTTGCTGTCCACCCGCAAGGCCAGCCAGTGCCAGAGCGCGATGGCCGCGCGCAGCAGCATAAAAACCAGCCCCATGACGATGGCGATATGCAGCCCCGAGACCGACAGCAGATGCGCTAGGCCGGAATCGCGCATCGCCGCCATCTCGGCCGGTGGAATGGCCGATTGCCCGCCGGTGATCAGGGCGGCGGCGATGGCGCCCGTGGCACCCGGCAGGGCCGCGGTGACCCGCGTCTCCATGGCCTGGCGGGTGGCCGATAGCGGCGGAGCGGCACCCTGCCCTTCCACCAGCCGCGCCGGCCCCAGCGCGAAGCCCGAGCCGCCCAGGCCGGAGAACCAGGCGGCACGCTGGTAATCCCAGGCGCCGGGATGCGTCGGCGCCGATGGCAGGCGCACCAGGGCACGCACTGCGATGCGGCTGCCCGGTTCGGGCCGCAGCGCATCATCGGCGCGCAGGCGGATGCGGATATGCCGCGCGGCCGGCTCGCCGCTGCCAGGCCAGATCGCGGCCGCTAGTGTGATGCGCAGCGCCTCCGGCAGGCGATCCACATCGATGACCTGGCCTTCGAAGACCGCGGCTGTGCGCGGCAGTTCCAGGGCCGGCGCCATGCGCTGCCCGTGCCAGGCGGCGATAGCGAAACCCAGGCCCAGCATGGCGAACATAGCAGCGCACCAGGCCAGACCCGGGCGGCGCCCGGCCAGCCAGACGGCCAGGGCCAGGACAGGGAGGAAGGCGAAGCTCCAGTTCAGGCCGGGTTCGGAGCGGGGCAGGAAATACAGCAGGATCCCGCTGGCCATGGCCACCGGCAACCAGAGCGCAAGTCGTCCCTGCTGTGCCGCAACCACGCCGCGAAGCGCTGGCAGAAGCGCCAATCGCCATGGCGGATTGGCCATGGCGTGGTGAATTCTCGGAACGGCAGCAACCCCGGCGTGCGCCATGCCCAGGATTTGAGCGACTCCACGTCAAGTGGCAATCCCCGATTCGCAACTATTCACATATGAATTATTTTGTGGACGAATCAGATCTCATGCCCGGGCCGGCATCAGTCGCGGCAGCGCCGCCGGCCGCCAGGCGAAGGGACCCGCCCCCAGCAGCGCATGCACCACCAGTGTCGCCGTCAGGAAGACCGGAAACTCCCAGCCGCCCCCGCTGGCCCTGAAAAGCCAGCCATTGCCCGCATGCTGCAAGCTCGTCCCCAGCATCACCGGCAACAGCGCCAGCGCGGCCGGTCGCACCAACACACCCAGTACCAGAGCTAAGCCGGCCAAGGTCTCGATGATCGCCACCACGGCTCCCAGGATCGGTGGATAACCTGTGGCACCAACATACCCCATGGCGCCCCCGAGTCCGAACACAGAGACCTTCAACCACAACCCGTGCGTGAGCAGCACGGCGCCAAGCGACCAGCGCAGCATCAGGGCGGCTTGGGCTACAGCATTGTTCGGCATTGTCATCTTCTGTTTCTAATTCGCGATGTCTGCGCCTGGCTGCGCAGGGTTTCCAACGCTGATCCGAGATCACCATCATCGATGCGATGAATGGACTGGCCGGCCTGGACCTGAACCTGCTGCGCGTCTTCGACGCCGTGGCGCGCGAACGCCATGTCACGCGCGCGGCCGACCGTCTGCATTTGTCGCAGCCCGCAGTGTCCAATGCGCTGGGCCGGCTTCGCGCGGCGCTTGGCGATGAATTGTTTCTCCGCCGGCCGGGCGGGGTGGAACCCACGGCGCTGGCGTTGAAGCTGATGGGGCCGGTGGCCGAAGCGCTGGACCGGTTGGCGGAATCGCTCGCCTATTCAGCGCCCTTCGAGCCCACGACGAGCAACCGCGTCTTCCCCATGGTGATGAGCGAATATGCCGAAGCGGTGCTGGCGCCTGCGCTGATGGAGCATTGCCGGCGCGAGGCGCCTGGCGTGCTGCTGGCCATCGGCCATGCCGATCGGACCAATGCCTTGGCTGCGCTCGAATCAGGCGCGCTATTCGCCATTGGCGTGCTGCCCGAGCCGCCCACGCTCTACACCCGCCTGCGCCTGTTGCCCGAGGCTTTCATGGTGCTGATGCGACAGGGCCATCCGCTGGCAATGGGTGAGCTTACTCTGCCCCGCTTCACGGAATTTCCGCATCTGCTGCATTCGCCCAATGGCTCACGCGATGGCGCGCTGGACGAGCCTTTGCGCGCGGCCGGGCACCCGCGCCGGCTGGGGGGCGTGATCGCGCATCTCTCCGCCGTGCCGGCGGCGCTGAAGCGCACCGATATGGTGATGACGCTCTCGGCGCGGTTGGCCCGCGGCATGGCCGGGGCGCATGGCCTTGTGCTGCGCGATCTGCCGATGGATGTGCGGCACACGCGGCTGTCACTGCTGTTCCACCGGCGTTTCGAGGCCGATGCCGGCCATGCCTGGTTGCGGCGCCTGATTCTCAGCATCGCGCGCGAAGAGGCTTAGAGTTTTTCTCAACAATCGGCACCGGCCCGCACCCCCACCCGTCCACCCAACGACATTGTGCTGAATTGGGTGGCCGGCCAAAGGGGGCTTTGTTGGTGCGGGCTGGTGCCGGTTCAGCGTGAGCGGAAAAACCTCTAACGAAGCGCGCGCCACACAGCTTCCGGGGTGGCCGGCATATCGATAGGCCGGCCGCCCAGCGCATCCATGACCGCTGCCATCACGGCCTGCGGTGCCGCAATCGCGCCTGCCTGCCCCACCCCCTTCACGCCCAGCGGGTTCACGCTGGCCGGGCAGCCCTCCAGCAGGCGCACATCCAGTTCCGGCAGGTCCGCCGCGCGGGGCAGCGTGTAGTCCATGAAGGTGGCGCTGAGCAGTTGGCCATTCTCGTCATAGGCGATGCGTTCGTGCAGCGCCTGCCCGATGCCTTGCGCGACACCGCCCTGCACCTGGCCCGCCGTCAGCATGGGGTTGATCAGCGTGCCGTAGTCGTCACAAGCGATGTAGCGCGCGAGCGTGACCTCGCCGGTCTCGGGGTCGATCTCCACCTCCGCGACATGGCCGCCATGGGGGAAGGTGCAGAGCGCGCTATCATGTTCGGCGCTGGCGCTAACGGTCAGCGCGGTGAGCGGAATGGTCGCGCCACCCGGCGCCGTGAAGGCGCCATTCTCGAAGCGCAGCGTCGCGGCATCGGCCTGCAGCAGGCGTGCTGCTGCGGGGCGGGCGGCGGCGAGCAGCGCTTCAATGGCTTCCACCAGCGCGCGGCCGCCCTGGTGCAGGCTGCGCGCACCGCCATGGCCATTGCCCTTTTCGACGCGATCGGTGTCGCCCTGCACCAGCACGAAGTTCTCAGGCGCCAGGCCCAGCCGGTCGGCAGCGATCTGCGCGAAGCTGGTCTCGTGGCCCTGGCCGTTGCTGTGCGTGCCGAGTGCCAGTTCCACCTGCCCATCGGCCAGCACGGATACCCGCGCCCATTCGCCGAAAGCGCCGCGCGCTGTCTCCATGAAGCAGGTGACGCCAAGGCCTCGCAGCTTCCCCTGAGCCGCACTGGCGGCACGACGCGCGGCAAAGCCCTGGCGATCCGCCGCTGCCTCGGCCACGGCCAGATTGCGCGGGAAGGCACCGTCGGCGATCAGCATGTCCATCGCCGTGCGATGCGGATGCACCGCCACCAGGTTGCGCGCGCGCAGGCCTGCGGGATCGAAGCCATGCTCGCGCGCCGCCGCCTCGATCAGCATTTCGGTGATGTGGTTGGCCTCGGGCTTGCCGGCGCCGCGATAGGCCTCCATCGGCGCGGTATGCGTGTAGACGCCGCGCATGCGCGCATGGATGGCCGGAATGGCATAGCCGCCGCCGAAAGCCGTGCCCGCCGCATTGGTTGGGCATGAGGGCCCGTTGGCCGAGAGAAAAGCGCCCATCTCGGCCACCGCATCGATGCGCAGCGCCAGGATGCGCCCCTCGCCATCGAGCGCTATCGCGGCCTCGCTATGCATGCCGCGCCCATGGCAGGAGGCAGCGAAATCATCCGCCTGCTCGGCCACCCAGCGCACCGGCCGGCCGAGCGCGCGGGCTGCGTGAAGTGCGCCGATATGCTCGGCAAAGGGCACATTCTTGACGCCGAAACCACCGCCGACATCGGGGATTTCCAGATGCAGCGAGGCTTCGGGCACGCCCATGCAGGCGGCGATCTGCCGGCGCATGCCATGGGCGTTCATGCCGTTCACCACCAGGCGCAGATCGGGCCAGGCGATGGCCGCGCGCGGCTCGATGGGCGCGCAGGTGACGCGCTGGTTGCCGATGGCCAGGCGCGTGATGTGGGCGGCGCGCGCGAATGCCGCGTCGGTCGCGGCGGCATCGCCCTTCTGCCAGTCGAAGACCTGTTCCGCATCGGGCGAGAGCGGGTCGATCACGGCCGGCAGCGGGTCGTATTCCACCTGCACGGCTTCCGCCGCATCGCGCGCCGCTTCCGGCGTTTCCGCGACCACGAAGGCCACCGCCTGGCCAACATGGCGCACCATGCCATCGGCCAGCACCGGCCTTTCGCGCATGGCGATCGGCACGCCGATATTCGCCGGGCATGGCAGGTGGCCTGGTATGTCGCGCGCGGTGAAGATGGTGATGCCAGCTGCGGTGATGGAGACGATGCGCGCATGCGCGTGCGGGCTGCGCACGACGCCGAGCCACAGCGCGCCTGGCACCTCCATATCCGCGACATAGCGCCCGCGGCCGGTGAGGAAGCGCTGGTCCTCGAAGCGGCGCAGCGACTGGCCGATGAAGGTCACAGCGCGGGTTCCCGCTGGTGCCAGTCGGTGGCGCGCTGAAATGCGTCGGCGGCCTGCAGCACGCGGGCTTCGGCGAAGGGACGGCC
>JAPLOK010000275.1 GCA_026400775.1 Alphaproteobacteria bacterium
GGATAGGAAATGCCCAGGCGGCAGCCGCGATGGCCCAGCATCGGGTTGGCTTCCGAGAGTTCCTCCAGCCGCCGCTTCATGGTGGCGACATCGGTGCCAAGATGGCCCGCGACATCCTCAATCTCGGCATCCTGATGCGGCAGGAATTCGTGCAGCGGCGGGTCCAGCAGGCGTATGGTGACGGGCAGGCCGGCCATGATGCGGAAGAGCTGCGCGAAGTCATCGCGCTGGAAGGGCAGCAGGCGGGCCAGCGCATCACGCCGCCCGGCTTCGGTTTCCGCCATGATCATCTGGCGCACGGCACCGATGCGGGCGGGGTCGAAGAACATGTGCTCGGTGCGGCAGAGACCAATCCCTTCCGCGCCGAATTTGCGCGCGGTGTCGGCATCCAAGGGCGTTTCGGCATTGGCGCGCACCTTCATGCGGCGCACTTGGTCGGCCCAGGCCATCAGCGTGGCGAAATCGCCGGAGAGTTGCGGCTCGATCATCGGGACGGAACCGGCGAAGACCTCGCCCGTCGCGCCATCCAGCGTGATGGTCTCGCCCGCGCGCACGATCACGCCGCCGGCGGACAGCGCCTGTGCCTGGTAGTCCACGGTGACGGTGCCGGCGCCGGCCACGCAGGGGCGGCCCATGCCGCGCGCGACGACCGCGGCGTGGCTGGTCATGCCGCCGCGGGTGGTCAGGATGCCGCGGGCGGCGTGCATGCCGTGGATGTCCTCGGGGCTGGTCTCGATGCGCACCAGGATGACAGATTCGCCCTTTGCGCCGCGGGTCTCCGCCTCATCGGCGCTGAACACCACGACGCCGCAGGCGGCACCCGGGCTGGCGGGCAGGCCTTTGGCCAATTGGCGGCGCGGCGCCTTGGGGTCCAGCGTGGGGTGCAGCAGCTGGTCGAGGCTCGCGGGGGCCACGCGCATCACCGCCTCACGCTGGGTGATCAGGCCTTCCTGCGCCATGTCCACCGCGATTTTCAGCGCGGCCGCGGCGGTGCGCTTTCCGTTGCGCGTCTGCAGCATGTAGAGCTTGTTCTGCTGGACCGTGAATTCGATGTCCTGCATGTCCTTGTAGTGGCGCTCAAGCGTCTCGCGCACGCGGCACAGCTCGGCATAGGCGGCGGGCATCACCGCCTCCATCGACTTCTCGCCGGGCTTGGAGCGTGCCTCGGACATGGGCTGCGGCGTGCGGATGCCGGCCACCACATCCTCGCCCTGCGCATTCACCAGGTATTCGCCGTAGAAGATGTCCTCGCCGGTGGACGGGTCGCGCGTGAAGCACACGCCGGTCGCGCAATCCTCACCCATATTGCCGAACACCATGGCCTGCACGTTAACCGCCGTGCCCCATTGCGCGGGGATGTCGTTCAAGCGGCGATAGGTGTTGGCGCGCGGGTTCATCCAGCTACCGAAGACGGCGCCGATGGCGCGCCAAAGCTGGTCCTTGGGGTCCTGCGGGAAGGGCGCGCCGGTCACTTCCTCGACCATGCGCTTGTATTCGCCGACCACGGCCTGCCAATCATCGGCGGTGAGTTCGGTGTCCTCGGCCACGCCGCGATCGAGCTTGGCGGATTCGATGATCTCCTCGAAGCGGTGATGGTCCACATCAAGCACGACGGAGCCGAACATCTGGATGAAGCGGCGATAACTGTCCCAGGCGAAGCGATGATCACCCGAGCCGGTGGCTAGTCCCTGAACGGTGATGTCGTTCAGGCCAAGGTTCAGCACCGTGTCCATCATGCCGGGCATTGAGACGCGCGCGCCCGACCGCACGGAGACCAGCAGCGGCTTTTCGGCTGAGCCGAAGCGCAGGCCGACCGTGTGCTCGACATGCTCGAGTGCGGCTTCAACCTGACCGGTGAGTTCGGCCGGGTAGGTTTCCTGGTTCGCGTAATAGGCGGTGCAGACCTCGGTCGTGATGGTGAAGCCGGGCGGGACGGGCAGTCCGATGCTGGCCATTTCCGCCAGGTTGGCGCCCTTGCCGCCGAGCAGGTTGCGCATATCCGCGCGGCCTTCATTGCGGCCGGCGCCGAAGCTGTACACCCACTGCGTCATCTGCTGGTCCTTCACGCTTCGATCTTGGAGAGGTCCGCGACCTGGTGCATCGCATCCACCAGCGCGGAGAGTAGCCGCAAACGGTTGTCACGGTGAGTGGGGTCATTGACCAGCACGCCGTCGAAGAAGGCATCGAGCGGGCCGCGCAGCGCCGCGAGGCTGGTCATGGCGGCGGAGAAGTCTTCCGCGGCGAGTTGCGCGGCGGCGGCATCGCGCGCGGCGAGGATGGCGGCGTGCAGCGCGGCTTCCTGTTCGGTAGCGAAGGCCGAGGCCTCGGGCGCGCCGGCGGCGAAGCCCTTCTTCGCCTCAGCGCGCAGGATGTTCTGCGCGCGCTTGCAGGCTGCCAGCAGCGCGGCGCCGGCGTCGGTCTCGACCAGGGCGCGCAGGGCCTCGGCGCGGGCCAGCACGCGCAGGATGTCGTCATCATCGCCGATGGCTGCGGTGATGATGTCGGCGCGCGCGCCCTCGGCGCGCAGCTGCACGCGCAGGCGATCGAACAGGAAGGCCAGCAATTCCGCGACTATCTCCTCCGCGGGCGCCATCGCTTCGGCGCTCAGCGTCGCACGTGTCATCCGCACATAGGTCAAATGGTGCGGCAGCACATCACGCAGCGGCAGGCGCAGCGCGCCTTCGCGCAGAATGCGGATCACGCCGAGCGCCGCCCGACGCAGCGCGAAGGGATCACCGCTGCCTGTCGGCTTCTCGTCCACATCGAAGAAGCCCACCAGCTGGTCGATCTTGTCGGCCAGCGCGACGGTGGCGGCGACGGCTTCGCTGGGCACCGCATCGCCGGGCCCCATCGGCCGGTAATGCTGCGCGATGGCGCCCGCGATCACGGCGCCCTCGCCGGCCGCGTAATAGCCGCCCATCACGCCCTGCAATTCCGGAAACTCACCGACCATGCCGCTGGCCAGATCCGCCTTGCACAGCTTCGCCGCCCGTGCGGCGGTGTTGGGGTCGGCGCCGAGCATCGGTGCCAGCATCCGCGCCAGCCGCTCCAGCCGCGCCACGCGTTGCCCCTGCGTGCCGAGCTTCGCATGGAACACCACGCCATCGAGCTTGGGTAGGAAGGATTCCAGCCCGGCGCGCCGGTCCTGGTCCCAGAAGAACCGTGCATCTGACAGGCGCGCACGCAGCACGCGTTCATTGCCCGCGACCAGCGCCGCGCCGCCATCAGTAGCCGCGATATTCGCCACCACGGCGAAGCGCGCGGCCGCGGGCCCATCCGGCTGGCGCAGCGCGAAATAGCGCTGGTTCACGCGCATGGAGGTGCGCATCACCTCGGCCGGCAAATCCATGAAGGCGTCATCGATGCGGCCCAGCAGCGGCACCGGCCATTCCACCAGGCCTGCCACTTCGGCCAGCAGGCCTTCATCGGGGACGATTTCCAGGCCCTCGGCTGCGGCCAGTTGTGTGATGCCGTCGCGGATAAGCGCCGCGCGTTCGGCGGCGTCCACAATCACATGGCGCGCGCGAAGCTGCGCCACGTGGTCGGTCACGATGATCTCGCCCGGCCCATGCACGCGATGGCCTTCGGTGACGTTGCCACTCGCCAGGCCATGCGCCGCATCATCGCCACGCGCCAGGCTGAACGGCACCACCGCGCCATCCAGCAGGCACAGGATGCGCTGCAAGGGCCGCACCCAGAGGAAGCCGCTCTGGCCCCAGCGCATGGATTTTGGCCAGGGGAAATTCCATAGGATGTCGGGCAGCGCGCCGGTGATCAGCGACGCGGCTTCCATGCTGGAGCCCGGCTTCACCAGGACCCAGAAATCGCCCTGCTGTGTTAGCGCCTCGCGCTCCACGCCGTGCTTCTTCAGGAAGCCGGCCAGCGCGGCTTCCGGCGCATTCACCCGCGGGCCGCGTTCTTCCTTGGCGGCGGTGTCCGCGCGCGCCGCGACCTGCATCACCAGCCCGATGCGGCGCGGGCCATGGAAGCCCTGCGGCGTGCCATGCGCGATGGGTTTCAGCGCCTCACCAACCAGCCGGCACAGATCTTCGGCCGCCCGCGCCTGCATTCGCGCGGGGATTTCCTCGGTGAGCAGTTCGAGCAGGAGGTCAGGCACTAGATGGCGGCTTTCACATCGGTATGGACGAAGTCATCGCCCTTGAACAACAAAGGCTGGTTGCGGGCCTTGGCCAGCGCATAGGCGAAGCAGTCGCCCAGGTTCAACCCGGCCGGGTGGCGGCCTTTGCCGTAGCGGCGCCAGGCGTCGCGCGCCAGGGCGGCGTGTTCGGCGGTGAAGGGGATGATCTCGGCCTGGGCATCGGCCAGCAGCCTGTCCAGATTGGTGCCGGCCCGCTCCCCGCCGCGGCCCTCCAGAACCAGTGTCATTTCGACCCGCGTGGCGGCCGAAACCCCGATACCGCCCGCACTCATCATGGCTGTCGCGAAGCGCAAGGCGTCAGGTTCATCGAGCAGGACGGCAACGACCGCGGAAGTGTCCACGATCACTTCGGCAAACCGTTCTCATCATAGAGATCGGAATGATCGCTGGTTCGCAGATGCTCCGGCACCATCGCCGCCGTTTGCCGCGCCAGTTCCATGATGCGCGCGATGCGCGCCTGACACTCGGCCGCGTCGCGCGCCTCTTCCTCCGCCACCAGCCGGCGCACGGTATCGGTGATGCTGGTCTGCCGCCGGGCGGCCAAGGCGCGCAGTTTCCCGATGAGCGCGTCATCCTTGATGTTCAGCTGGCCCATGGTAGAATTCCTCTCGCGCCTTCTACCATAGCGACCGCTGGCGCTCCGAGCAACCACATTCCATCACGCCGCCTTCGCGATCCATGCCTCGCAGCAGGCCTTCGCCAACTCGCGCACGCGCCCGATATAGGCGGCGCGTTCGGCCACGCTGATCGCGCCGCGCGCATCCAGCAGGTTGAAGCGGTGGCTGGCCTTGATGCAGTGGTCATAGGCCGGCATTGCCAGGCCCTGCGCCACCAGCGCGCGGCATTCCTGTTCGGCTTCCTCGAACTGCTTTTGCAGCAGCGCGATGTTGGCGTGTTCAAAATTATGCGCGCTGTATTCCCGTTCGGCGCGCAGGAACACATCGCCATAGCGGACGCCATCATTGTTGAAGCGCAGGTCGTACACGTTCTCCACGCCTTGGATGTACATGGCCAGGCGCTCGAGGCCATAGGTCAGCTCGCAGCTTGGCACCTCACACGCAATTCCGCCGACCTGCTGGAAATAGGTGAACTGCGTCACCTCCATCCCGTCGCACCACACCTCCCAGCCCAGGCCCCAGGCGCCCAGGGTGGGGCTTTCCCAGTCATCCTCGACGAAGCGGATGTCATGCACCGCGGGGTCCAGGCCGAGCGCCTTGTAGCTGTCCAGCAGCAGCGCCTGCGGGTCACGCGGGCTGGGCTTCAGGATCACCTGGTACTGGTAATAGTGCTGCAGGCGGTTGGGGTTTTCGCCATAGCGGCCATCGGAAGGGCGGCGGCTGGGCTGCACATAGGCGGCCTTCCACGGCGCACGGCCGAGCGCGCGCAGCGTGGTCGCCGGATGGAAGGTGCCCGCGCCCATTTCCATGTCATAGGGCTGCAGGATCAGGCAGCCCTGCGCGGACCAGTAATTGTGCAGCGCCAGGATCATGTCCTGGAAGGAAAGCGAGTTTGGCATGGCCTCTGGCGTGAAAGACGCGTGCGCAACATAACGGCGCCGCACCCGAACCGGAAGCCGCCATGCAGCCAACCGAAACCCTGATCCGCGATTACTACGCCGCCTTCAACCGCGCCGACTGGGATGGCATGTGCGCGCTGCTCGCGCCCGATGTCGCGCATGACATCAACCAGGGCGGGCGGGAGACGGGTGTCGACGCCTTCCGCGCCTTCCTGGCGCGCATGGCGCGTTGCTACCGCGAGGAATTGCGCGACATCACGGTGATGGTCGATTCAACCGGCACGCGTGCCGCCGCTGAGTTCACCGTGCATGGCGCCTACCTGGCCGATGACCAGGGCCTGCCGGCCGCAACGGGCCAGACCTACCTATTGCCGGCCGGTGCCTTCCTGGCGGTGCGCGACGGACGCATTGCCCGCGTCACCATGCATTACAACTTGCCGGATTGGCTCGCACAGGTCACGCGAAGGTAATGCCGCCTTCGATCCAGGTCATGCTGTTGAGCTGGAATTCCAGGCTTTCCGAGAAGCCCAGCACCACCTGTGAGCGGGTCAGCGCGCCGCTGTTCAGCTGCGCCACCCAGCCATTCAGCCCAGCCGTGTCCGGGGCGCGATCCAGCACGTTGTTGTACAGCAGCGTGACGAATTGCGTGTTGTTCGTGGCGCCGTAGATCGTGGTGAATTCGGCGCTGTTCAGGAAGCCCGGCGTGATGTCCAGCAGCGACTTGCCGTTGTCGATCTCCGCGCGCCAGCCGGCGAGGCCAGCCTCATCCGGGCGGCGATCCAGCGTGGCCTGATAGAGCCTGGCGATCGAGGATGCAGCGCCGTCCTGGTCCCAGACGCCGCCGCTGTAGAGGCTGCTGACGCGGCCCTTGGTCTCCACATATTCGGAGAAGTTCTGCATCACCGCGCCGCGGCCCATGCCGCCGCTGAGCTGTGCCTGCCAGAAGCTCAATTCGCCGCCGGTCGGCGCGCGCCCGGCCGAGTTCTGGTACAGCTGCGTCACGTATTGCGCATTGGTCAGCGTGCCGAAGGTGGTAACGAATTCGCTGGCGGCGAAGCTGTTGGCCATGGTGGCCAGGGACGTGCCGCCGCTCAGCTGGTCGATCCACCAGTTCATCCCGTAGGGGTTGGGCGCCGCGCCGGTCGCGGTGTGGTACATGCGCGTCACCTGCATCGCCACATCGTTCACCGCGAAGACCAGCCGGCCATCGGTGAAGCCGAAATTCTCGATGCCGCCGAAGCTCGTGGATTCACGCGTCGAGACCGCGTTGCCGCGATAGCTCGTGAAACTGTCGCCAGCCAGGGTGAAGCTGCCCTCGGCGGTGAAGGTCAGGTTCGTGACGCGCCGCGCGCCATCAACCAGCAGCAGGTCGATGCCGCTGTCGCCATTGACGCTGTTGATGCTGGGGCCGCCGGCGATGATGTCATGGTCGGCACCACCCAGGATGGTGTCATTGCCCGGTCCGCCGCGCAGGAAATCATTGCCGGCATCGCCGAACAGCACGTCATTGCCGCCAAAGCCCCAGATGCGGTCATTGCCCGCCAGACCCGACAGCGTATCGCCCAGATTCGAACCGCCGATGTCATCTGAACCGCCGAGCAGCGTGTTCAGCATGCCGATGCGGTCATTGGCATTGGCCCAGGCATTCAACTGCGCCACCGTGATGGAAATGCCCTGGAAATCCCAAATCAGCTTGCCGTCGAGCGAGGACAGCATGCGGGTGATGGTCCCGGCCGTCAGGTCATTGCTGCTGTTGATGCTGAGGCCGGTGCCGACGAATTGCAGGATGATCGGCGAGCCGATCGAGAGCAGATCCGCCGCGTAGTAGTTCGGTGCGATGAACTGCAGGCCGTCCATCCAGAAGAAATCGCTCGCCTGGAAATCGCTGGCGATATCGAACCCGCGACCCGTGCCACTATCCACCAACATCACGGCCATGCTGCGCACTCCCCCAGATGGGCCAGGATTTAGCCGAAACCGTCCTGCGCCGCGATACCCTGCAACGTGACGAAACTTTGCCGGCTATGCCAGCCCGACCAATCCGCGGGCGAAATCACGCGCCGTGAAGGGCCGCAAATCATCCGCCTTCTCGCCCACGCCCACCATGTGCAGCGGGATGGCGAATTCCTGCGCCAGCGCCACCACAACGCCGCCCTTCGCGGACCCATCCAGCTTGGTCACGGCGATGCCGGTCACATCCACCATGTCACGGAAGATGCGCGCCTGCTGGATGGCGTTCTGGCCGGTCGTCGCGTCCAGCACCAGCAGCACGGAATGCGGCGCGGTCTCGTCCACGCGGCGGATCACGCGCACCACCTTGCGCAACTCGTCCATCAGTGCGGCCTTGTTGTGCAGCCGGCCGGCGGTGTCGATCAGCAGAACATCGATGCCCTCGGCCCGGGCACGGGTCAGCGCGTCGAAGGCCAGGCCGGCGGCGTCACCGCCATGCTTCTCGGCGGCGACCACCACCGCACCCGTGCGCTCGCCCCAGATTTGCAGCTGTTCGACGGCGGCGGCGCGGAAGGTGTCGCCGGCGGCGAACATCACCTTGTGTCCTTCGGCGCCATATTGCTGGCCGAGTTTGGCGATGGTGGTGGTCTTGCCCACGCCGTTCACGCCCACCACCAGCACCACATGCGGGCCGCGCGCGGGGTCCAGCGGCATGGGCTGCGCCACCGGTTCCAGGATGGCGGCGATCTCTTCGGCCAGGGCTTCCTTGATCTCCTCGGCCGTTACCTCGCGCCCGAAGCGTGTCTTGCGGAACTGCGCGATGATGCGCTGCGTCGCCGCCACGCCGAGATCGGCCGCGATCAGGGTCTCCTCCAGCTCCTCCAGCGCCGCATCATCGAGCTTGCGCTTGGTGAAGACGGCCGAGATGTTCTCGGTCAGCGCGCGGGTGCTGCGCGACAGGCCGGCCTTCAGCTTGGCGAAGAAGCCTTGCGGCGGCTCGGCCTCGGGTGGTTTTTCGGGTGGTTTTTCGGGCGGCGTCTCGCGCTTGCCGAACCAGTCACGCAGCGCCATCGGTCACAGCCTCCCCCAGCAGCATGGCGCCCTGACTGCCCGTGACGCGCATGGCGCGCAAGCCGCCGCGCGGCATGTCGGTGGTGGCCCGCAGGCGCAGGCCCTGGGCGGTGACGCCCTCGCGCGCGGTTTCGAAGATGACCTGTTCGGTGGCACCCAGGCGCGCGGCGGCGGCGGCTTGCGCATGATGGGCGGCGGCGGCGCGCAATTCCTGGGCACGCTTGCGCACCACATCGCCCGGCAGCGCGGGCATCCGCGCCGCCGCCGTGCCTGGCCGCGCCGAATAGGGAAAGACATGCGCCGCCACCGGCCGCAGCGCATCGATCAGTGCGAGAGAGCGGGCATGCGCGGCATCGGCTTCTGTGGGGAAGCCCGCGATCAGGTCCAGGCTGACCGCGGCATCATCGCGCAGCGCGCGCAGGCGCGCGGCCAGTTCCGGCACCACCTCTGGCGCATGGCGGCGCTTCATGCGCTTGAGCATCAGCCCGTCGCCATGCTGCGCCGAGAGATGCAGGAAGGGCGCCAGCCGCTGCTCGTCGCGCCACAGCGCGAACAGCGCTTCGGGCACCGCTGCCGGGTCCAGCGATGACAGCCGCAGCCGCGCCAGGCCCGGCACCGCGAGAACCGCTCGTGCCAGCCAGGCGATGTCCCGCGCGCCATCCTGCCAGCTGGCCAGATCCACGCCGGTCAGCACCACCTCGCGTTGGCCGCGCGCGACCGCCTGGCGGGCGGCGCCCAGCACGTCATCGGGCGCCCAGATGCGCGAAGCACCGCGCGCCACGCGGATCACGCAGAAGGTGCATTCGTGGTCGCAGCCCTGCTGTACCTCCAGGAAGGCGCGGGCCCGGCTTGTGGTGGCGGCTGGCGGCGGCGCGGCTGGCGCATTCCAGCTTTCGGCGCGCAGTTTTTCGTCGTTGGTGAGCACGCGCGCCACGCCGGGCAGGGCGGCCCAGCGGGCGGGGTCCAGCGAGGCCGCGCAACCGGTCACGATGATGGGCCGTGTCGGCGCCTCGCGCGCGGCGCGGCGGACGGCCTGGCGGGCTTGCGCTTCGGCCTCGGCTGTGACGGCGCAGGTGTTGACGATCAGCGCCTGGCGCAGCCCGCCGGCGGTGGCCAGCGCGGCCATGGTATCGGCCTCGGCGCTGTTCAGGCGGCAGCCAAGTGCCAGGGTTTCGACTGTCATGGCCGTGGCCTGGTGAAGACCAGCGCCGGCAGGCCGCGGGCGGTGCCCGGCACCCTCGCGCCATAGCCGAGGCGATCGGCGATGCGGATGGAGGCTGCGTTATCCGGCGCGATCACACAGAAGGTGAAGGGCGCGGGCAGTGCATCATCGGCCCAGCGCAACACCGCCTGCATGGCTTCCGTCGCGAAGCCTTGGCCTTGGTGCGCGGGCGGCATCACCCAGCCGGCTTCCGGGGCGTCGCCGTGGTCTGGTTCCAGCGGCCGGCGGAAGGCGGCCAGGCCGAATTCGCCGATGAACGCGCCATCCGCGCGCCGCTCCGCGACCCAATAGCCAAAGCCCATCAGGGTCCAGAGGCCCGCGTTGCGCAACAGCCGCACCCAGGATTCAGCAGGCGTGGAAGGCTGGCCGACCGTGTGCCGAGCGACGCCGGGGTCTGCCCACATCGCCGTGCTGTTCGCATGGTCCTCCGCGCGCGGCGCGCGCAGCACGAGGCGCTGCGTTTCCAGGCGCGGGATCACGCCGCGAGCCGCGCCGCGTCCAGTTCGCCCATGAAGGACAACGCCGTCGGGCCAGCCATCAGCACATGGCCGCCATCGCACCATTGCAGGCGCAAATCGCCACCGGGCATGCGGATGCGTGCGCGGCGGCCGGTCAGCCCCCGGCGCGCGGCATTGACGATGGTGGCGCAGGCGCCGGAACCACAGGCCATGGTCATGCCCGCACCGCGTTCCCACATCACCAGGCGGATGTCGTCGCGTGCGAGGATCTGCGCGAAGCCGATATTGGCGCGGTCGGGGAATAGCGCGTCGCGCTCCAGCAGCGGGCCGATTTCGGCGACCGGAATCGCCGTCAGGTCAGCCACGAAAAACGTCGCATGCGGGTTGCCCATGGAGCAGGCTGCGGGGTCCGAGACCGGCCCCAGCGCGAGCGGCAGGTGCAGCGTGTCCATCGCGCGGGCCAGCGGCACCTCCGCCCAGTCCAGCCGGGCGGGGCCCATATCCACCTCGATCTCACCATCGGGCAGGGCGCGGGCGGGCAGCAGGCCGGCGATGGTCTGCACCACGGCATGGTCGCGGCCGGTTTCCTCGAAGACCATACGCGCGACGCAGCGGGTCGCATTGCCGCAAGCGCCCGCTTCGCTGCCATCAGGGTTCAGGATGCGCATGAAGACATCGGCCTGCGCGGAGGGCTCCAGGCGTATGATCTGCTCCGCGCCCACGCCCAGATTGCGGTTGGCGAGCCAACGCGCGCCATCAGGCGTGATCGGCACCGGTGTGGTGCGGGCGTCCAGGATGACGAAATCGTTCCCGGCGCCATGCATTTTGCGGAAGGCAAGCCCCATGCGTCGCATATAGTCGCGCGCCGGCCATTCGGCTATTGGCAGCGCATGCAACGCTGGGTCCTTCTCGCCGTGCTGGCGCTGGCCGCCTGCGGCAACCGCTATTCGCCGGACGAATACAACACGCGCGCCGTGCAGCAGGCCAATCGTGCCAGCCAGGGCGTGGTGGTGGGCTTCCGCGCGGTGCGGGTCTCCTCCGACGGCGCCACGGGCGCGGCCGCCGGTGCGGCGGCGGGCGGCGCGGTGGGTGGCGCGGTCGGCGCGCCGGACCGTGTGGCGAGCGCCTTGGGTGCGGTGGGCGGCGCCCTGGTGGGCGGCCTGTTGGGCACCGCGGCCGAACGCGCGACGGCCAGCGCGGACGCGTTCGAATACATCGTGCGCAAGTCCAATGGCGACCTGGTCAGCGTGACGCAGCGCGACCTGGTGGCGCTGCCGGTCGGCGCGCGGGTGTTGGTGATCGAGGGTGCGCAGGCGCGCATCGTTGCCGATTACACGCAGGCCGTCCCGGGTGCTCCCGTGCAGGCCGTACGGCCCGCCCAAGCCCCTGAACCCGACCATGCGCCCGATCTGGGCATGGCCCCGGCCACCGCGCTGGACCGGATGCCCGAATGGGTCATGGGCGGTATTTCGCCGCTGCGCTGAGCCGGCTTTGAGCGACAAGTTGTTGATTCGGCGCGCCGCGCGACGCGGGCTATACGCGCGTGTCAAGACTTACCCACAATTTTCTGATTCAATGGAGCAATCCAGCGCTTGTGTCCGGACCCTGCGTTCCACTACCGTATGTGGTAGCAGGGGATGACAGGGGACAAGCCATGGATTGGACCTCAGAGGCGATCGACCGTCTTCGCGGTTTGTGGAGCGAAGGCCACAGCACCGCCGAAATCGGCCGGCGCATGGGCATTTCGAAGAACGCCGTGGTGGGCAAGGCGCATCGGCTGAACCTGCCGGCGCGGCCCAGCCCGATCCGGCGTGACGCTGCGCAAGCGCCCAAGCCCGCGCCCGCCCGCCGGCAGACGCTGCCGCCGCTGCGCGCGGCGCTGCGCGAACCGGTGCAGGTGCTGCGCCCGGCCGCCGCGCCGATGCCGGCGCCGGTGGCCGTCATGCCGCGCCCGGCGCCCGCGCCCACCCGGCCGACCATCTTCCGCGCCGTGGCGAAGTCCTGCTGCTGGCCGCTCGGCGAGCCGGGCACCAAGGAATTCCGGTTCTGCACGGCCGAAGCCATGCCCAGCAAACCCTATTGCCTGGAGCACGCGGCGGTTGCCTATGTGAAGGTCAAGGATCGCCGGGAAGACGCCGCCTGATGATCCCCTTGGCAGAACGCGGCTTCGGCTTCGCGCCCGGGGTCTTCCAGTATTCCTGTGGCGTGGTGGCGCTGCCGGGCTACCGCATGGAACGTGTGCGCTTCCGCAAGCCGGTGCCGATTGCTGCCGGCTTTGCGCGGATCAAGGCGCAGCTCGAAGGCCTCGGCCGCCCGCTGACCGCCTTTGCTGCCTGCGAATTGCGCAGCCCCGAACCCTTCACCGAGGACGGGTTCATCGCCTTCAACAAGATCTA
>JAPLOK010000060.1 GCA_026400775.1 Alphaproteobacteria bacterium
GACCAGGACGGGTTCTTCGCTCATGGGCGGCAGCATCGGGCGGGGCGGTGCCGGCGACAAGCCGCTTGCGAGCGGCCGGCGCGCCATGCCAGCCTTTGTGCGGGAGGTTCATGCCATGCAAAGACGCGTCCTGCTGGCCAGCACGCTGGCCATGCCCGCCCTGGCCCAGCCCCGGCCCCTGCGTATCCTGACACCCTTCGCCGCCGGTGGTGCGGTGGACACGCTGGCGCGCTTCCTCGGCTCGCGCATCACGGCGCTGACCGGGCAATCGGTGGTGGTGGAACCCCGGCCCGGCGCGGGCGGGGATCTGGCGATGACGGCACTCGCCCAGGCCGAGCCGGATGGGCTGACCATGGCCATGGTCTCGGACGGGGCCATGGTACGCAACCCGCTGCTGCGCGCGGCGCTGCCCTATGACCCGGTGCGGGATTTCGCGCCGGTCTCGCTAATGGTGCTGTCCTGGTACGCCTTTGCCATGCATACCTCGGTGCCGGCGCGCGACATGGCCGAGTTCATCGCCTTCGCGCGGGCGCGGCCTGGTTATGTGAATTACGGCTCGGCCGGGCCCGGGACGCTCGGGCATGTCATCGGCGCGATGATCGCGCGCGACCAGGGCATCGACATGCAGCATGTGCCCTATCGCGGCGCGAACCTGGCCTTGCAGGATTTGCTGGCCGGGCGGCTGCAATTCTATGCGCTGTCCTCGGCCGGGTTGCTGCAGATGCTGCGCGACCCGGCGGTGCGGGTGCTGGCGGTGACCGGGGCGCATCGGCAGCCATCCCTGCCCGAGTCGCCGACCATCACCGAGGCGGGCTTTCCCGCCTATGACCTGAACGCGTTTTTCGGCGTGGCCTATCCGGCGCGGGTGCCGGGGGCGCAGGTGACGGCGATGGGGGCACTGATCGGGCGGATCATGGCCGAGGCTGAGAGCATCAGCTGGTTGCAGGCGCAGGGGTATAACCTGGCCTATCTGGGCAGCGATGCGTTTGGGGCGTTCCTGGTGGAGGAGAGGCGGCGCTGGCGGGGGATTATTGAGCGGACGGGGGTGAGGTTGGAGGGGTGAGGGCATTGGGCTTGCAATGCCGGGCTAATATTCCTATATGCAACCCGCTGTTTTGACAACCGCATCCGTACCCCGCCCCCCGCCGCCATCCCATACCCGGAATTTGTCACAAGCCTGCACCATCGCCCCAAACCATGTATCCTCCCACCAGGAGGCCCCGCATGTTCCCCACCCAATACGGCCCACGCCACGCCGTCGCCGCCGGCCATTACCTCGCCGCCGCCGCCGCCCACACCGTGCTGGAAAATGGCGGCAACGCCATCGATGCCGGCTGCGCCGCCGGCATGGCGCTCGGCGTCCTGCTGCCCGACCTGGTCAATGTCGCCGGCGTCGCCCCCATCATGATCCGCCTCCGCCTGGCCGATGGCACGGTCGAATCCATCTCCGGCCTCGGCCATTGGCCCGCAGCGCTCCCGCCCGACATCTTCATGCGCGAACATGGCGGGAAAATCCCCGAAGGCGTGCGCCGCACGGTGGTGCCGGCCGCGCCCGATGCCTGGATCACCGCCCTGCAACGCCACGGCACCTGGCGCTTTGAGGATGTGGCCAGCTTCGCCATCCGCTTCGCCGGCGAAGGCTATGCCGTCTATCCGCTGCTGCGTGAGAGCATCACCACCCACCGCGCCGAATATGAACGCTGGGCGTCCAACCGCGCCATCTTCCTGCCCGGCGGGCGCATCCCCGAAGTGGGTGAGCGATTCGTGCAATCCGACCTCGCCCGCACGCTGCAATACATGGCCGATGAAGCGCGCGCGGCACCCACGCGGGAAGCGGGCCTGGCCGCCGCCCATGCCGCCTTCTACCGCGGTGATATCGCGGCCGCCATCGTCGCCCACCAGCAGGCCGAAGGCGGCTTCCTCTCCCGCGCCGACCTGGCCGGCTTCCGCAGCCGCATCGAACCTGTGGTCTCCCGCCCATTCCGTGGCGGCGAACTGATCACCTGCGGCCCCTGGTGCCAGGGGCCTGCTTTGCTGGAAGCAGCCCTGCTGGCCGATGCCGCCGGCATCGCGAATATGTCGCACAACAGCACCGACTACCTGCACACGCTGATCGAAGCCATCAAATGCGCCATGGCCGACCGCGAGGCCTTCTTCGGCGACCCCGCCTTCATCGATGTGCCCATCACCGCCCTGCTCTCCCCCGAGCATATCCGCGCGCGCGCCGCGGGCATCGGCGCCACCGCCCA
>JAPLOK010000038.1 GCA_026400775.1 Alphaproteobacteria bacterium
ACCGAATGGATCTTGGCGGCCAGCGCCTTGTCATTCTCCTGGATCAACCGGATCGAGGGCAGCGCCTGCATCGCCACCTGGCGCGTCAGCCGCAGATCATGCACGCGGCGTTCCAGTTCATCACGTGCGGCGCGCGCATCGCGCAGCTTCTGCGGCGCCAGCGGATCATCGGCGTTCTCGGCGGCCAGCACCAGCGCAGGCAGGGTCTCGGCCTCGGTGCGCGCCAGCGCCATTTCGCCGGCAGCGATATGGTCGGCCAGCGCGTGGAACCATTCGAGCGTCGCGTCATACAGACGGTCCAGCCGCTCCACATCCTCCAGCAGGCGGGTGCGGTGGCGGTCCAGCCTGTCGCCGATCGCCTCGATCTGCCCCCGCACGGTCTCGTAGCGCATGACGATGCTGCCCACCTCGGCCTTGGCACGGTTGAACAGCCGCGCGACGAAGCCGGGCTTCTCGGCCGCCTTGGTCACATCAAAGCCGCGCAGCGTCGCCAGCATGGCCGAGAGCGAGGCGCCGGCCTCCCCGCTCTCGCTCGCCCGCGCGCCTTCCAACATGGCGTTGGCCGCTTCCTGGGCGCGGTTCTGCGTCGCCGCGCCGAAGCGCAGGATGGTGGTGGGCTCGGCCAGATCGATCTGCGCGGCCAGTTGCGCGATCTCGGCCCGGCGCTCCTCGGACATGGGCGCGGGCTGCATCAGGCTTGCCGGGTTCTCGCTCATCGTCCCTCCTCACGCAGGCGGTCGGCCATGACCTTCACCTGGATTTCCAGTGCCTCGGTCTCCAGGGCGCGCAGCCGGCCGCGCCAATCATCGGCCGCGCGCGCCATTTCCGCCAGCAGGGGCGAGAGCGGCGCCGGCGGCTCGGCGCCCGCAGCCAGCCTGGCCTGGATGCGCTCGATGCCGTCAAGGTTGGTCAGCAGGAAGCGCCGCGCCTCGGGCAGCATGTCCGGGCGCGGGGCCAGTTCGGCGCGCAGCGCCTCCATCGCATCCACCGCGCCGGTCAGCGCCAGCGTCAGAGGCAAGCGCGGTGCTGCGGCCCGAACCGCCACCAACCGGGCGGCGGCCTCATCCAGCGGCCCGGGTTCGATGGCCGCGCGCGGCGGCGGTGCCGGCTCCGGCGCGGCCTCGGGCAGGTCATCCCAGATCAGCCGCGCGCCGGCATAGGCGCCAAAGCCCAGCGCCACCGCGACCGGCGGAAACACCCCGGCCCCCAGCCCCGCGACCAGCCCGGCGCCCACGCCCACCAGCACCGCGCCGCGCCGCGTATCGCCATGCCCGCCGCGCTGCACGCGCATCGCCGCCAGCGTGAACAGCCCAAGCCCCAGCATCGCGCCCACCAGCCCGCGCCCATGGCCGAACAGCATGCCCACCGGCAGGTCCAGCAGCAGCGGCCAGGCCAGGACGAGCGGGATGAAGGCCCGCCAGCGACGCCAGTTCATGCGCGGAACAGCCCCACGAAGGCCGGCAGCCAGAGGCAGAAGCCGAGCAACCCCATGCCCACCGCATAGCGCAGCGGCGGTGCCAGCCCCGGCCAGAGCGGCCGCGCGGGTCGCATCGCACGCAGCGGCATGTCGCTCGGCGGCGGCGCGCCGTGCCGGGCTTCCCATTCCTGCCTGGCCCGCTTCTTCCAGCCCATCGCGTTGCGCCGCTCCTCGCATCGGGGCACCCTGCCCCACCATCAATATAGGGAAGCGTCGCATGGAGCGCATCGCCATCATCGGCACCGGGTTGATCGGCCGTTCCTGGGCCATGGTCTTCGCCCGCGCGGGCCATGCGGTCACCATGTGGGACGCCGAACCGCGCGCCGCCGCAGCCGCGCAGGGCATCATCGCCGAACGCCTGGCGGACCTCGCGGCACAGGGCCTGCTGGCCGATGCGCCGGACGCCATCGCCGCGCGCATCGGCGTGGCGCCGACGATGGAAGCCTGCCTCGCCGGCGCCGATTTCGTGCAGGAAAACGGCCCCGAACGGCTCGAGCCCAAGCGCGCCATCTTCGCCGCGATGGATGCGCTGTGCCCGCAGCATGTGATCCTCTCCTCCTCCACCTCCGGCATCCCCGCGAGCCAGTTCACGGAAACACTGGCCGGCCGCGCGCGCTGCCTGGTCTCGCACCCGGTCAACCCGCCCTATCTGGTGCCGCTGGTGGAGCTGGTGGGTGCGCCCTGGACCGCGCCCGAGACCATCGAGTGCACGCGCCGCATCATGGCCGCAGCCGGCATGGTGCCGGTCACCGCGCACAAGGAAACGCGCGGCTTCGTGCTGAACCGCCTGCAGGCGGCACTCGTCGCCGAAGCCTTCCGCCTGGTGAAGGCCGGCGTCATGTCGGTCGAGGATATCGACGCCTGCGTGAAGCATGGCCTGGGCCTGCGCTGGGCCTTCATGGGCCCCTTCGAAACCTGCGACCTCAACGCGCCTGGCGGCATCCCCGACTATGCCGATCGCTATGGTCCAATGCTGCACGCGCTGACCGAGGAAATGCCGCCCTATGATTTCGACGCGCCGACCGTAGCCGAAGTGAACCGCCAGCGCCGCGAGAACCTGCCCACCGACCAGGTCGCCGCCCGCAGCGCCTGGCGCGACCGCGAATTGATGGCACTGCTGCGCCACAAGGCCAGCCGCACTTGATGCAGTTGTTCGCAGCGGCGCTGCTGTGCCTGGCGGGCGCGGCCCACGCACAGGAAGCGCGTCGGCACATGGTCGTCGCGCCGCACCCGCTGGCCTCCGAGGCAGGACTCGCCATGCTGCGCGCCGGCGGCTCCGCGCTGGATGCGGCCATCGCCGCGCAAGCCGTGATGACGCTGGTGGAGCCGCAATCTTCCGGCATCGGTGGCGGCGCCTTCCTGCTGCATCATGA
>JAPLOK010000190.1 GCA_026400775.1 Alphaproteobacteria bacterium
AATGCATTGGCGATGATGATGGCCGGGCCGGGGGGCAGGGCCTCGGCGCTGGGGTGCCAGCTGGCGGGCAGGGCGGCCAGGCGCGCGCGTTGGGCGGCGATCAGGGCGGGCGAGGTTTCGACCAGCGCCAACTGCGCGGCTTGCGCGAAGGCAGGCGCCATCTGGGTGATGGCGCGCCAGGCATCGGCCATCAGCGTGCCGCGGCCGGGGCCGAGTTCGGCCAGCAGCACGGGGGCGGGGCGGCCCATCGCCTCCCAGGTGATGGCGGCCCATAGGCCCAGGCACTCCCCGAAGGCCTGGGAGATTTCCGGCGCCGTGGTGAAATGGGCCAGCGCATCGCCGCGCCCGTAGAAGGCGGTGTTGGCGCGGGCCATGAAGTGGTCAAGCCGCAAGTGGTCACGCACTTTTGGCACGGCGCATCAGCCAGATACCCACCGCCAGCATCGGCAGCGACAGCAGTTGGCCCATGGTGGTGATGCCCGCGAGATACCCCAGATGCGCATCCGGCTCGCGGAAGAATTCGCCGATAATGCGCGCCACGCCCATGCCCACGATCAGCGCGCCGGTCAGGAAGCCCACGCGCGCGCGGAGCGCCGGGCGGCTGGCCAGGAACAGCATCACGCCCAGCAGCAGCGCGCCCTCCAGAAAGGCCTGATAAAGCTGGCTGGGGTGGCGCGGGGTTTGCAGCGGGTCGGTGGGGAAGATCATCGCCCAGGGCACGGTGCTGGGGCGGCCGTAGAGTTCGGCATTGATGAAATTGGCCAGCCGGCCGAGCAGCAGCCCGATCGGCACGCCGACAGCCACGCGGTCCCCGAAGGCGAGCGGGTTGATGCTCTGGCTGCGCGTGAAGAACCAGGCGGCGATGATCACGCCCAGCGCGCCGCCATGGAAGGACATGCCGCCCTGCCAGACCTGGAGGATCTCCAGCGGGTGGGTCAGGTAATGGCCCGGGCGGTAGAACAGCACATAGCCCAGGCGGCCGCCCAGGATGATGCCCAGCGTCGCCCAGGTGACGAAATCATCGGTCTTTTGTGGCGTGCCGATGCTGGGCGCGGCCTCGGCCACGCGGCGGACGATGCGCCAGCACAGCACGATGCCCGCGATATAGGCCAAAGCGTACCAACGAATGGCCAGCGGGCCGATCTGCAACGCCACGGGGTCGATCATCGGGAAGGCGATCACGGGAAGCATGCGGCCTCGTCTGTTGCAGCGCGGCAGGGTATAGGGGGTTTATGCGTGGAGGGCACGATGACCGTTCGAAGCCGTTTGGATGATGTGGCCGGTGTGGCCGGCGGTGCCTTCAGCCTTTTGTCGGGCCTGAAGGCCGAGGCCGAGGCGCTGGCCAAGTCCCGCGCCGATGCCTTCGCGCAGAAGATGGAACTGGTCCGGCGCGAGGAATTCGACGCCGTGATGGAACTGGCACGCCGTGCTCTGGAACGGGTGGAAGCGCTGGAGGCGCGGGTGGCGGCTTTGGAAGCATCCACAGAAGCTTCTTAACGCGGCCCTTGCGGCGCGGATTCACCCCCGCCTACCCTGCATCTTGTGGTGCCGCACAGTGGTTACCCCAATCCCTGGGCTGGGGGGTCCTGGGCGGGGGGTGGCCGCCCGGCCCCGGATAGGGGGTTTTGCGATGTCAGGCATGGTCACCCAGGAAGTCGAAATCCAGGTCGCCAATCCGCTCGACGTGATCGAGCAGATCCTTGGCCAGAATGACTGGGTTTGCGAACGCGCTTCCGACAGCGAAATGGTTGCCGAGGCGCCCGGTAAATGGTGCGACTACGCGATGTTCTTCTCCTGGACGCCGCAGGCCGGCGCCATGCATTTCCACTGCGCCTTCGACATGAAGGTGCCGAAGGAACGCCGCGGCGCGCTGCATGAGTTGCTGTCGATGGCCAATGAACGCCTCTGGATCGGGCATTTCGGGCTGGAAAGCGAAGACGGCGTGCCGGTCTTCCGCCATGCGGTGTTGCTGCGCGGTGCCTCGGGCGCCAGTGCGGAAAGCCTGGAAGACCTGATGGATATCGCGCTGACCGAATGCGAGCGCTTCTACCCGGCCTTCCAGTTCGTGCTGTGGGGCGGCAAGGCGCCGAAGGAAGCGCTGGACGCGGCGATGCTGGATTGCGTGGGCGAGGCCTAAAGCACGTTCCGACCAGCTTGGATCAGCTGGTCGGAAGACCGCGCTCTAGAAGCGTAGCTGCTAGAGCAGCCCTGCTGCTGGCGGCGTCTACGGCGGCTTTGCTTGCGCCGGCGGCGGCCCAGCAACCTATCATCCCGCGCAGCGAACGCCCGGGCCTGGGCGCCGAGGACCGGCGCGTGCCGGTGGATGCGCGCGCCGCGCCCTGGAACGCCTTGGGCCGCGTGCAGAGCCAGGTGACCGGCCGCTGCACCGGCGTTCTGGTGGCGCCTGACCTGGTGCTGACCGCCGCCCATTGCCTGGTGACGCGCGCCGGCAGCTTCGCGCGGCCGGAATCCCTGCGCTTCCTGCTGGGCTACCGGCTGGGAGAATATGCGGCGGTGGGGCTGGTGGTCTCGGTGCGGATGGGCGCGGGCTTCGACGCCGCGCGGCGCGGGCCGGTGGAGGCCGATTGGGCCTTGCTACGCCTGGCGGCACCCTTGCCCGCGGCGCCCCTGCCGCTGTGGGATGCGCCCGTGCCGCCAGGCGCGCGGGTGATGCTGGCCGGCTACCAGCAAGACCGGCCGGAGGTGCTGCTGGCCGATACCGACTGCACCCTGCTGGGGCGTGAGGGCGCGCTGCTGCGCCATGGCTGTGCGGCGACGCGCGGCGCCTCGGGCGCGCCATTGCTGCTGGTGTTGCCGGATGGGCGGGTGGCGGTGGCCGGGGTTGCGGCGGTGGCGGTGCGGCATGCGGCGGGCGGGTTGGCGGTGGTGCCGCGCTGAGCGCATGTTATTTTGTATCTCATTGGTTTGACGTATGGAAAGGCGGAAGGCGCTGGCTGAGAATACCCCCCGGCGCCGTGATCAATACGGCCATTCCCGGAGACCTGCATGCCGATCCAGTTCCTGCCGCAACCGGCCAACAGCACCATCACGCTCGTGTTCGATGCCGGGGCCGAGACGCGCAACATGTCGCGCTTTTCCAATGCGGCCTGGACGTTTTTCTCGACTGGTGTGGATTCGGTGCTGGATGCGGGGATGGGGTTCAAGATCGCGGGCCAGGCTTTCGATCCCTGGGGCAATGTGTTCGCCGCCTATGACCTGCGGGCGGGCAGCGGCAATGACCTGGTGAACCTGACGGGGCCGGGCGCGGACCGGCTGGATGGCGGGGCGGGGGATGACACGATCAGTGGCGTGGCTGGTGGTGCGGATACGCTGATCGGCGGGGCTGGGACGGACCTGTTGGTGTGGTCATGGGGCGCGGTTGCAGGGCCGCTTACCCTAGATTTGCGGCAGGCCGACTTCATGCTGGGTGGCACGGATATCAGGGGGGTCGAGCGGCTCGATCTGACCATGACCCCGCAGTCGGATACGGTGGATTTGCGCGGCAGCGCCTATGCCGCGGCTAGCTCCACATTGCGTGGTGGTGCAGGCGACGACGTTGTGCTGGCGGATGCTACATCAGGCACTGTGGTCGTGGCTGGGGATGATGGTCGGGACGAATTGATCCTGACCCTCACGCAGCCAGGGCCTGCGTCTTCAACGGTGTTTAACGGGGGTGGAGGCGATGATATACTGAGGATTGTCGTTGGCTCGAGCACAAATTCCGCATCGATCCTGTTCGAGCCCGGCGAGGGTAACGATACTCTATTCATCGACGCCTCAACCACATCGGCACCCTTTGAACTGAAAGCTCAATATTTGGAGTTCGTTTACACCAATTATTGGTACAGTATTGGAGACGCTGTAAGAATAGAAATGCCTCGTCAAGGTTATAGGGCTGGTGGATTGTTTGGTCCGCCATTTTCAAACCCCGAGACATTTACCCTAAAGGCTGGCATTGGCCCAGATATACTCGGATTTTATTTTTCCGCAGGCATGATTTTTGAATCTTCGTTGTGGCCGTATTTGGGGCGCAGTATGGAGATTTGGGGAGGTGGCGGCAACGACCTGATCCGCGGGTTGGTATTGGCGGACACACTCTACGGCGAAGCAGGCGCTGATACGCTGCGCGGAGCCGATGGCGATGATCAGCTTGATGGCGGGGATGACAACGACCAGCTCAGCGCCGGCGCCGGCAATGACAGGCTGGATGGCGGCAACGGGGATGATTGGCTGTCGGGCGAGGCAGGAGACGACAGCCTGTTCGGGGGGAGCGGCAATGACGCGCTGTCTGGCGGCACCAGCCTCGCTACCGGCCATCTGGCATCGATTCCGGGCGATGTGCTGAATGGCGGGGCGGGCGATGATACGCTGTCTGGCGCGCTGACCATGATTGGCGGCGAGGGGTCCGACTTCGCCAACCTCGATCTTGGCAATATCGCTGGCTTCGCCGCCACGCTGCCGGGTACCGGTGACCTTGTGGTGATGATCAATCGCCTGGGCGCCACAGTACCATCGGGTTCAGGAACGGTGCCGACTGACGGAACGCTGGCGGTCCAGCTTTCGGGGATCGAGCATCTTGGCGGCGGCCAAGGGAACGACACACTGACCGGCTCAGAAGCTGGTGAAAGCCTTATGGGCGCTGGCGGGGATGACATCCTGGCTGGCATGGGCGGCAATGACACGCTCAGCGGAAGTGTCGGCAATGACCGCCTGGAGGGTGGCCAGGGTGACGACATCCTGACGCTGCAATGGGACACGGCCACGGATACTGTGGATGGCGGAGACGGGCAGGACACGATCTTGTTTCCGTTCAATGCGGTCAAGCTCGATCTCGCACTCTCCGGGATGCAGGTTATCGGGAGTGTGATGGAGTACTATCGCGGACCATACGTGACTCCGGCTTCGGCTCCGGTCCAGGCGCTCATCAGCAATGTGGAGCATGTCACCGGGTCCGGCACCATCGCCGGCTCGGCCGTAGCCAACCGGCTGACCGGCGCAGCGGGCAACGACTCGCTGATGGGCCGGGGCGGCGCTGACACGCTCTGGGGTGGCGCGGCACAGGACAGCCTATCCGGCGACGAGGGCGACGACTCGCTGGATGGCGCCGATGGCAACGATATGCTGACCGGCGGCGTCGGCCAGGACACTCTGCTGGGAGGCAATGGCAATGACAGCCTCGCCGGCGACACGGGCCATGATCTGATCCAGGGCGGCGCCGGCCAAGACAGCCTCTCCGGCGGGGAGGGCAACGACACCCTCTCGGGGGATGCTGGCGATGACCTGGTATTCGGCGGCGCGGGCGACGATCGCCTTGTTCTGGGCCAGGGCGCACAAAGCATCGATGGCGGCGCCGGAAACGACACAGCCGATTTCTCGGCGCTGGCCGCCCCCATCGCGCTCGGCCTCGGCGGTTCGCCCTTCATGATCACGGCCGATGGCCGCTACCTGCTGGCCTCCATCGAGAACGTCATCGGCACGGCGCGGGCCGACACCCTCATCGGCGACCCCGGCGCCAACCTCCTCTCCGGCGCTGGCGGCCAAGACCTGCTGCTCGGCGGCGACGGCAATGACACCCTGCTGGGCGGCGAGGGCCGCGACACTCTCTCCGGCTGGTTCGGCACCAACAGCGCCGATGGCGGCGCCGGCATCGACACGCTGCACCTGATCGGCGCGCGCCGCGCCGGCACGCTGATCCTGACGCCCGAGGCCGGCCTGGCCCTCGGCGGCAGCTTCACCAACGCCCGCGAAACCACCAGCTTCACCGGCATCGAAACCCTGGTCTTCACCGATGGCCGTCTGGTGCTGGACCCCTCCGACCCCGCGCTGAAAGTGGTGCGGCTGTACGAAACCGCGCTCGCCCGCGCGCCCAATGCCTTCGAGCTGAACTTCTGGGTGGACCGCCTGGCGGAGGGCATGGCGCTGACCCGTGCGGGCGAGACCTTCACCGGCGGCGTCGAATTCGCCTCGCGCTGGGGCGCCCTTTCGGCCACGGAATTCGTCGCGCGCGTCTATGCCAATTCCGCCGGCCGCGGCCCCAATGAGTTCGAGCAGAGCTTCTGGACCGCGCAATTGAACGCCGGCATGAGTCGCGGCGATGTGCTGACGCGCCTGTCCGAATACCATGAGGCGCAGGAGATCATCGGCGCACGCCACGCGACCGGCGTCTGGGACCAGGACGAAGCCGCGGCGAGCATCGCGCGGCTCTATCAGGCAGCCCTGGGCCGCCGGCCGGATGAACCGGGCTTCGTGCATTGGAAGCTCTCGGTCGATGCCGGCATGTCGCTGCCCGAGGTCGCGCGCCTGTTCGTGGGCAGCCCGGAATTCCAGGCCCGCTACGGCGCGCCGGACAATGCCGGCTTTGTCACGTTGCTCTACAACAACGTGCTGGGCCGCGCGCCGGATGCCGATGGCTTCGCCTTCTGGACGCAAGCGCTGAATGGTGGCGCCGCACGCGCGCAGGTGGTGCTGGGCTTCGCGGAAAGCCAGGAATTCAAGCTGGCCAGCATGGGCGTGGTCGAGGGCGGCATCGTCTTCGCCTGAACCCGGCGCTATGAAGGCGCCGAACCGGCACAGGGGGATGCGCCATGGATATGGAATTGCGTGGCAAGAAGGTCGTCATCACCGGCGGCTCCAAGGGCATCGGGCTGGCCTGCGCCGAGGCCTTCGCGGCCGAAGGTGCCTCGGTCATCATCACCGCGCGTGACCCGGCGACGCTGGTGCAGGCTGCCGAAGCGCTGCGCAGCCGCCACCAGGTGCCGGTGGTGGCAATGCCCGCGGACTTGTCCACCATGGAAGGCCGCGCGGCCGTGCATGCCGCGCACGCCGATGCCGATGTGCTGGTGAACAATGCCGGCGCCATCCCTTCGGGCGCCATCGCGGATATCACGATGGAACGCTGGAAGGCGGCCTGGGACCTGAAGGTGTTCGGCTATTTCCACATGTGCCAGCTGTTCCTGGCCAACATGACGGCGCGCCGCGCGGGGGTGATCGTGAACATCATCGGCATGGCCGGGCGCGCGCCCAAGGCGGGGTATATCGCGGGTGCTGCGGGCAATGCGGCGCTGATCAGCTTCACCCATGCGCTGGGTGCCGCGACGGTGGCCGAGAATGTGCGCGTGCTGGGCATCAACCCCGCGGTGACCGCGACCGACCGCATGGTGACGCAGGCGCGCTTCAACGCCGAGAAGACGCTGGGCGACCCGGAGCGCTGGCGCGAGATGCTGACCAAGCTGCCGCTGGGCCGGCCGATCGAGCCGCGCGAGATCGGGGAGTTGGCGGTGTTCTGCGCCAGCCCGCGCGGGGGGTATTTCAGCGGCACGGTGATCGATGTGGATGGCGGCGGTATGCACCGCGCCTGAGGCCGCGCTAACCTCCCACACAGGGAGCGCAACGCCATGACCACATACGAAGCCGCGCACGCGGCCGCGCAACAGGACTGCGACGCCTATTGGATGGATGCCGCCCGCGACATCGACTGGCATCGCGCGCCATCCCGCGCCTACTTCCCCGAGCAAGGCGCCTTCGGCACCTGGTTCGCCGATGGCGAGCTCAACACCTGCCACAACGCGCTCGACCGCCATGTCGAAGCAGGCCACGGCGCGCGCCTGGCGCTGATCTATGACAGCCCGATCGGCGGCGCGGCCGCTCGCTACAGCTATGCCGAATTGCGCGACCAGGTGGCGCGCCTGGCCGGCGCCCTGGCCGCGCGCGGCGTGGGCCGCGGCGACCGCGTGGTGATCTACATGCCCATGGTGCCCGAGGCCGCGATGGCCATGCTGGCCTGCGCGCGTTTGGGCGCCATCCATTCCGTGGTGTTCGGCGGTTTCGCTGCCCCCGAACTGGCCGCGCGCATCGATGACGCACAGCCCGCCGCCGTGCTGACCGCGAGCTGCGGCCTGGAGCCGGGGCGCATCGTTGCCTACAAGCCGCTGCTGGATGCTGCACTCGCACAGGCGCAGCACAAGCCGCGCTTCTGCCTGGTGATGCAGCGCCCCCAAGCGCCCGCCGAACTGACGCCAGGCCGCGACGAGGACATGCACGAGGCGATCGCCGCCGCCACCCCGGTCGCCTGTGTTCCGGTGCGCGCGACCGACCCGCTGTATATCCTCTACACCTCCGGCACGACCGGCAAACCCAAGGGAATCGTGCGCGAAAACGGCGGCCATGCAGTCGCGCTGCGGCGGACCATCCGGGACATCTACGGCCTGCAGCCGGGCGATGTGATGTGGACCGCCAGCGATGTCGGCTGGGTCGTGGGGCACAGCTACATCGTCTATGCGCCGCTGCTGGCGGGCCTGACCACGGTGCTGTTCGAGGGTAAGCCGGTGGGCACGCCCGATGCCGGCACCTTCTGGCGCGTCTGCGCCGAGCATCAGGTGCGCGTGATGTTCACAGCACCCACCGCCATGCGCGCCATCAAGAAGGAAGACCCCGAAGGCAAGCTCGCCGCCCGCCACGATCTGTCGCGGCTGGAGGCGCTGTTCCTGGCCGGCGAACGCTGCGACCCGGACACGGCGGAATGGTCCGAGAAACTGCTGGGCAAGCCGATCATCGACCATTGGTGGCAGACCGAAACCGGCTGGCCCATCACTGCGGCCTTCCGGGGCCTGGGCCTGTTCCCGCTGCGCGTGGGTTCCGGCGGCAAGGCCAGCCCCGGCTTCGATGTGGTCGCGCTGGACGAGAAGGGCGCCGAGCTGCCGCGCGGCACCATGGGGCAGCTCGCCATCCGGCTGCCATTGCCACCCGCGGCACTGAACACGCTGTGGAACGCGCAGGAGCGGTTTCGCACCAGCTACCTCTCCACCTTCCCCGGTTTCTACGACACCTCCGATGCCGGGATGGTGGATGCGGAGGGCTATGTCTGGGTGATGGGCCGCACGGATGACGTGATCAACGTCGCCGGCCACCGGCTTTCGACGGGCGAGATGGAGGAGGTGCTGGCCGGCCATCGCGACGTGGCCGAATGCGCCGTGGTCGGCCGCGCCGATGCGCTGAAGGGCCAGGTGCCGCTGGGCTTGGTGGTGCTGAAGGCCGGCGTGAACCGCCCCGAGGCCGAGGTGACGCGCGAATTGGTGGCGCGCGTGCGCGAGCAGATCGGGCCGGTCGCGGCCTTCAAGGATGCGCGCGTGGTGGCGCGGCTGCCCAAGACGCGCAGCGGCAAGATCCTGCGCGGGACGATCCGCAAGATCGCCGATGGCGAGGCCTATACCGCGCCCGCCACCATCGACGACCCGGCGATCCTGACGGAAATCGCGGAGGTATTGGCAACCGATGCTGCGCACTGAACGCCGCAATGATGGCGTGGCACTGATCACGCTGGACCGGCCGGCGGCGCGCAATGCGCTGTCGCTGGCCATGTTGCGCGCATTGCGCGAGGCGCTGCGCGAGGCGCAGGATGCGCGCTGCGTGGTGCTGGCCGCAGAGGGGCCAGCGTTTTGCGCCGGGCACGACCTGCGCGAGATCACCGCCGCGCGCGCCGATGCCGATGGCGGCCGCGCCGTCTTCGCCGAAACGCTGGAATTATGCGCGCAGGTGATGCAGGCGGTGGTGCGCCACCCGGTGCCGGTGATCGCCGCGGTGCAGGGCATCGCCACCGCGGCCGGCTGCCAGCTGGTGGCGAGTTGCGACCTGGCGGTGGCGGCGCCGGGCGCGCGCTTCGCGACACCTGGCATGGCGATCGGGCTGTTCTGCACCACGCCGGCGGTGGCGCTGACGCGGGCGGTGCCGCGCAAGCAGGCCGCCGAGATGCTGTTTGGTGGCGAGGCGATTGGCGCTGAGGAAGCGCTGCGGATCGGGCTGATCAGCCGTGTTGCGGAGGATGCGCTGGGCGTGGCGCTGGAGCAGGCGGCGGGCATTGCGGCGCGCTCGGCGGTGGCGGTGCGCGCGGGCAAGGCCGGGCTGATCGCGCAGGCGGAAGCGCCGCTGGATGTGGCTTATGAAGCCGCGACGCGCATCATGTTGGAGAACCTGTTGGCGGCGGATGCGACGGAGGGGATTGCGGCTTTCGTGGACAAGCGCGCACCGCGTTGGAAAGACGCTTGAGCCGCCGATACGGCAGTGGCTTGGTACGTCGCTTGTGATGGAGGCTTCGCGCTGCGGCAGCCCCCAAGATGGATAGTGGGACGACGCAAGATAAGTTTCCTTGCGTGGTACGCACATGGGGAATATAATTCTATCTCGTGCAGTGTTGGAGTTTGCCATGTCCAATGTGCGAGTTTCAGAAGCGGAATTGAGGGCCGCGATGCGCGACCCCCGCTATTGGTAGTCCGGCCATCCTGAGCGGGCGAGCCATGTCGCTCGCGTTTCCGAAGGCTGGCGGCACCTTGTGGAAGACGAGGCGTCCGAAAGCGGAGACGTCAATGTCAGATACTATGTCCGGAATGTGGGCGGGCGAGCGGTGACCGTTGCTGCCCACACGCGGGCGGATCCAGCGGGTGGCGAGGCATCGGCGAGCACGCAAGCTCTCGGAACAAGCGAAGAGACAGAGCCTGCGGTCGTCCTCGCGAGCGCCCGCCAGGCAGATTGCCTTGCTCAATGGGTCCGTGACAATGCGATCCGTCGAACCTTGCCGCGTGCTGCCCGCCGCTCCTGTTGGGCGAGCGCAAATGGTCGATACTCGCAGTGTGGGCGTGGCGCTTACGTTCCCCCCTTGGTGACAGGTAGGTGATGCTATGGACCATCCTCTCGATGTGATCGCAACCACCATCCTTGAGGTTGACGGACAGCCTGGGTTCACCATTCGAATTGGGAAACCTGTCCTGGATCCGGAAGGCGACTGCTGGTACTGCCACTATGATATTGAGGGACCCATTACCAAACGGGAGATGTTTTTCGGCGGCCACGACGCGATGCAAGCCCTCATCAATGCTCTCTACGCCATAGGCGTGGATATCGAGATGAGTGCCGAGTATGTGCAAGGACGGCTGTCTTTGGACGGCGACAAGAGTGACTTTGGTTTTCCCTCGCGACCCCGGCGGTAGCTCAAGCCCATGCATTTTGAGCAGTGGTGCTCCGCCGTCGAGGTGTCCTGCCTGCACTGATCGCGCTATTCACTCGTGCGTCGCCTAAACTGGAAACGCCCAATGAACAAGTACGAACACGGCCTGGCCCGCACCACAGCCAACCACGCCACACTCACGCCGCTGCATTTCCTGGAACGCGCGGCCTCCGTGCACCCCGGCCACACGGCCGTGGTCCATGGCGGCCTGCGCCGCAACTACGCCGAGCTGCGCGCCCGCTGCGTGAAGCTTGCGCATGCCTTGACCAAGCTCGGCCTCGGCCGCGGTGACACCGTGGCGGCGCTGCTGCCCAACATTCCCGAAATGCTCGAATGCCATTTCGGCGTGCCCATGGCCGGCTGCGTGCTGAACACCATCAACACGCGGCTCGAT
>JAPLOK010000455.1 GCA_026400775.1 Alphaproteobacteria bacterium
GCCAGCACGCCGAGCACGCCGGCCGGCGCGGCCAGCAGTGGCTGCGCTTCGCCCTCGGCCTGTGACAGCAGCCAACCATCGGTCGTGCGTCGCATGCGCCAAATGGGCAGCGGCAGCGCTGGCGCCGGCGCTTCGCCGTCCAGGATCAGCAGGGCGGGCGCGGTCATCAGCGCCGCGAGGTCAACCACATGGATCATCGCGGCACCAGGCGTTCGAGCGTGGCGAGCAGCGGTTGCATCGTGTCCTCCCAGCGGGCGGTGGCCAGGCGTTCTGCGGCCTGGCGCGAGAGCATGGCCAGGCGCGCGCGGTCCTGGTCCAGCGCGCGCAGCGCGACGATGGCCCGCGGCACGCAATGCGCATCATTGGGCAGCAGGATGCCATCCTGGCCATCCGTCACCGCCTCGGCCACCGCGCCGACATCGGTGGCGATGGGCACGCAGCCCAGGCGTTGGGCTTCCAGGATGGTCAGCGGTACGCCCTCGAAATGGCTCGGCAGCAGCAGCACATCGGCCCAGGCGTAGAGCGCATCCAGCGCGGCGGGCGCAGTGACGACCGGTTCGACCTGCAGGCCGAGATCCGGCGGCGCGCCATCCAGCACCGGCTCGCCGACCACGCGCCAGTCGATCCCGCCGCGCGTGGCGCGGATGATCGCGGCCAGACGTTCCAGACCCTTCTGCGCATCCAGCCGGCCCAGGAACAGGGCGCGCAGCGGGCGATGCGCGGTATCGCGTCCGGGCGGCGGCATGGTCGCGTCATAGCCGGGCGCGTTGCGCACGATGGTGATCTTCTCGCGCGGCCAGCCCTGCGCGCGGCACCAGCGCGACAATGCATCGGAAATGACCACCGCGCCGTCATAGGCATGCTCATAGGCCAGCGCGCTGTGCGACTGGCCAACCGGCATGCCCCAGCCATCGCGCTCGACCACATGCAGCCCGAGCAGGCAGCGCACGCCGCCCCGGCGCAGCCGGCCGGCGATAGAGTGGCAGGCCAGGCTGTGCGTGTTCAGCACCACATCCATCCCTGCGAGTAGCCCGACCGCATCGGGCGAGGGCATGTGATGCGAAAAGGCCGAGACTTCGGCGCCGAAATAGCGGCGCTGCGGGTCTAGCCAGGTTTCATAGCCCGAACCGGGGAAGAAGTTGACGCTGGCATAGGCCTCATGCAGGCCGGGCAAAGGCCGCATCTGGTTGCGTTCGGCGATGACCAGATGCGGTGTCCAGCCTTGCGCGCGGAGCACGCGTGCCTGCTGCTGCAGCACGCGCTCGACGCCGCCATGCGCATGCAGCGGCTGTACGATCCCGATCTGGCGGCCGCCGGGCCGTGCTGGCCGCATGATGCCGATGCCCGAGCGCGCGGCCACCTCGCGCGCAACCGCATGCAGCGGCGTGCGCCAGTCCCGCCGCCAGCCGCTGCGCGGTTGCGGCGCGGGCAGCAATGCGATCTCGGCCATGGCATCGGCCAGTGCTGCGCCATCGGGGCGCGGGCAGGGTGTGGCGCATTGCATCTCGAGCCGCGGCGCCGCGTCGCGCCGCAGGCAGGCGGCCACCGCAGATGGATCGTTCAACAGCGTGCGCGTGTCCATGAACACCGCATGCGCCATGTCGGCCGCGCCGCTCGACTCCCATAGGCTGAGCTGCGGCGCCTCGCCATGCAGCAGCAGAGTGGCAGCGGGCTGCTCGCGCAGCAGCAGCGCCGCGCGCCAGAAGGCGGCGTGCAGCAGCCCGTTGGCGCGCAGCAGGGCGTCAGTGCCGGGCGCCAGGATGGCGATGATGCCGGGCGCCGGATGATGCGAGGCTTCGCCGCGCGCCGCGGCCAGAAGGGCGCGCAGGGCCATGCGTGGCACAGGCACGCCCTCGGCCGGGTCGAGCGTGATCCGCGCGCTGTCTTCGCCGGCGGTGATGATCGCGTGCCGCGGCAGGTCGCGCGCTTCCACGCGCAGCAAATTGTGCGGTTGCCAAAGCGCCGTGTTGCGCCGGCGCATTTCCTCCAGCAGTGCCGGGCGGATGCGTTCGCTCTCGGCCAGCATGGATTCAGCGCGGCGACGATAACGGAAGCCCGCCTGCGGCACGTGCCGCCCGGCAAAGCCATGGCGCGTCGCGCGCAGCCAGAATTCGGCATCCTCGAAGCCCTGGCGCATGCTGGTGTCGAAGCGCAGCCCCGCGTCCAGCATGCGCCGCGAGATCAGGCTGCCGGCCTCACAGAAATTGTCGCGCAGCAGGGCGCTCAGCAGGAAAGGGCCGCCTGTGCCCCAGCGGATCTCGGGGCCGAGATCATCGATGTCTGGATAGGCCCAGCCGATCTCGGGCGATGCCTCCAGCGTGTCCAGCGCGCGCGCCAGGAAATGCCGGTGGATGCGGTTATCGGCATCCAGCATGTAGACTGCGCGCAACGTGGGAAAGGCGAGCAGCGCATGCTCGATGCCGGCATTGCGCGCGGCCGACAGCCCGCCATTGCGCTGGCGCAGGATGTGCACGCGCCCCGGATGGCGGGCCGCGCATTCCCGCGCGATCACCTGCGTCTCGGGCATCGGGCAGCCGTCATCGACGATGATCGCGGCGACATCGGGCAGCGTCTGCGCCATGGCCGATTCCACGGCCTCGGCCAGCAATGCCGGCTGCGCATAGGCCGGGATGATGCAGGCGATCCTCATGCCGTGCGCAGCACGACCAGACGGGCCGCCCCATGGGTGCGATCGGCCAAGGCTTCGCCCTCTGGTGGCGCGTCGTCACGCGCCATTTCAAGGCACAGCAGGGCGCCGGGCGCGAACCACCCTTGGGCGGCGAGAGCGCTGAGCGCACGCGGCAACAGCCCGGCTCGATAGGGTGGGTCGAGAAAGACGAGGCCGCAGGGTGCCGTGGCGCGTGGCGGCCGTGTGGCGTCGGCGGGCAGCAGGGTGCATCGCGCGCCTTCTTCCAGAGTGCCGATATTGGCGCGGATCGCGGCGCGGGCCTGGGCTGCGCTGTCCATGAAGACGACATGTGCCGCGCCGCGCGAGAGCGCTTCCAACCCCAGCGCGCCCGAGCCCGCGAAGGCATCGAGCACGCGTGCGTGATCCAGCGCCTCGCGCCCGGCCCAGGGCGCGTGCAGCAGCATGTCGAACAATGCCTGGCGCGCGCGGTCCGCGGTGGGGCGCGTGGCATCGCCTGCGGGGGCGACCAGCCGGCGGCCGCGATGGGTGCCGGCGATGATTCTCATCCGCACGCCTCCGGCATGACCCTCATCTGCGCTTGGGGGCTGCGATGCCGAGCTGTTCGCGCAGCACCTTGGGGTTCACCTCCTCGATCGCGCCGCGGGGCAGGCGGCCGAGCTGGAAGGGGCCATAAGCCAGGCGGATCAGGCGCGAGACCTGGAAGCCCAGATGGTTCAGCACGCGTCGCACTTCGCGGTTCTTGCCCTCATGCAGGGCGATGGTCAGCCAGGCATTGTCGCCTTGCTTAGCGTCGAGCGCTGCTTCGATCGGGCCATAGCGGACCTCTTCGATGGTGATGCCGTTCGACAGCCGCGCCAGCACATCGGGATGCGGATGGCCGTTGACGCGCACGCGGTAGCGGCGCTGCCAGCCATTGGCCGGCAGTTCCAGCCGGCGGGCCAGTTCGCCGTCATTGGTCAGCAGCAGCAGGCCCTCGCTGTTGAGATCGAGGCGGCCGACGGAGACGACGCGCGGCATTGCCGCGGGCATCTTCTGGAACACGGTCGGGCGCCCCTCAGGGTCCTTGTGCGTGGTCACGATGCCGCGTGGCTTGTGGTAGCGGAACAGTCGCGTGCGCTCGGGTTCAGCGACGGGCCTGCCGTCCACGAACACCGCATCGCCCGGCTGGATGAAGGTGGCGGGCGTGGTGACGACAGTGCTGGCGATGCGCACTTTGCCCTCGGCGATCAGCCGTTCGGCGTCGCGGCGCGAGGCCACGCCCGCACGGGCCAGCCATTTGGCGATGCGCTCGCCGCGTTCCTCAGCCCCGTCCTGTGTGCGTTCTTCAGCCACGGGCGGCATCCACGAAGGCGCGCAGGATGGCGATGTCCTGCGGGTCCACCTGGTATTCCGGGTGCCATTGCACGCCCAGCGCGAAGCGGTGGCCGGGGTGTTCGATGCCCTCGATCACGCCGTCAGGGGCGGTTGCGTTGATGAGCGCGCCGGGGCCGGCGGTGGCGACGGCCTGGTGATGCGCGGAATTCACCGCCATGCGCGGAGCGCCCACGATGCGCGCGAGCAGCGTGCCGGGCGTGATCGTGACCTCATGTCCGGGCTCGGTGCGCGGGTTGGGCTGTTCATGCGGCAAGGCATCGGGCACGGCGTCGGGAATGTGCTGGATCAGCGTGCCGCCGAGTGCCACGGCCAGCAACTGCTCACCACCGCAGATGCCCAGCACGGGCTTCTCGGCGGCCAATGCGCCACGGGTGATCGCCAGTTCGAAATCCGTCCGCCCGGGCTTCAGCGTCACCGTTTCGTGCTGCGGCCCCCCGCCATACAGCGCCGGGTCCACATCGAAGGCGCCGCCTGTGACCAGGATACCGTCGCACAAGGCCAAATATTCCGCCGCCCGCAGCGCATCATGCGGCAGCGCGATGGGCAGGCCGCCGGCCTCGGCGACGGCGGAGAAATAGTTTTGCCGCAGCGCATACCAGGGCAGTTTGGAATAGCCGCCTGGTTGCTCGGCATCGAGCGTCAGGCCGATCAAGGGGCGCTTGGACATGCCGCTTTGCTAGAGCGGTTCGCGCCGCGTGGGAACCGCCTTGTGCGGCGGGGGCGCGGGCTGCACCCTGCGCGCATGATGGAGATCGCTCTGCAAGAGGCCCGCGCCGCCGCAGCGCGGGGCGAGGTACCGGTGGGGGCGGTGGTCAGTGATGCGACCGGCCGGGTGCTGGCCCGCGCCGGGAATCGGGTGGAGGAGCAGCGCGACCCCACCGCCCATGCCGAGATGCTGGCGCTGCGCGAGGCCGCCCGCCTGCTGGGCGACAAGCTGCTTGAAGGCTGCACGCTGACCGTCACGCTGGAGCCGTGCGCGATGTGCGCCCAGGCGGCCTCACATGCGCGGATCGGCCGCGTGGTGTTCGGCGCCTATGACCCGAAATCGGGCGGGGTGGAGCATGGTGCGCGGGTGTTCAGCCATGCCCAGGCCCACCACAAGCCCGAGGTGGTGGGGGGCGTGAACGAGGCCGAATGCGCCGGCGTGTTGCGGGATTTCTTCGCCGCGCTCAGGTGAGGAAGGGGTTGGTCAGCCGCTCCTGGCCGAAGCTGCCGCCTGGCCCGTGCCCGCAGATGAACTGCATCTCATCACCCAGCGGGAACAGCTTGTTGTGGATGCTGTCGATCAGCGCCTCATGGTCGCAATACGGAAAATCCGTGCGCCCGATCGAGCCGCGGAACAGCACATCCCCCACGACCGCCAGCTTCAGGGCCGTGTTGACGAACACCACATGGCCCGGCGCATGCCCCGGGCAATGCAGCACCGAAAAATCATCGGCGCCGATGCGCACGGTGTCGCCCTCCGCCAGCCAGCTATCCGGCACCAGGTTGCGCGTGCCCGGCAGACTATAGTCGCGCGACTGGCGTTCCAGCTTGTCCAGCAGCACATGGTCGGCCTGGTGCGGGCCGGTCACCTTCACGCCGGTCTTTTCGCGCAGTTCATCCGCGCCGCCGGCATGGTCGATATGGCCATGGGTGATCAGGATGGAGCGCAGCGTGACACCGGCCTTGGCGATGGCCTCGATGATCACCGGCTCCATTGATACCCGGCCCTGATACCGCGCTTGCGCGGCCCCGCCCAGGTTGACGCGCCCGCGCCCGCGCGCCATCCCACGCCCAACGGAGACCCGACATGACCCTGCAAGCCACTATCGAAGCCCTCTGGGACAAGCGCGACACCCTCAACAGCGGCACGCGCGGTGAGGCGCGCGACGCGGTGGAAGCCGCGCTCGAGATGCTTGACCGCGGCCAGGCCCGCGTGGCCGAGCCCGGCGCGGCGGGCTGGGTGGTGAACCAGTGGCTGAAGCAGGCCGTGCTGCTCTCCTTCCGCCTGACCGACAGCGCGCCGATGAATACCGCCGCCGGCGCCTTCGACAAGGTGCCGCTGAAGTGGGAAGGCTGGGGCGAAAACCGCTGGAAAGAGGCCGGCTTCCGCGCCGTGCCCGGCGCCGTCGCGCGCCGTTCCGCGTATATCGCGCCCAATGTTGTGCTCATGCCGAGCTTCGTGAATCTCGGCGCGCATGTCGGCGCCAACACCATGGTCGACACCTGGGCCACGGTCGGGTCCTGCGCGCAGATCGGCAAGAATGTGCACCTGTCCGGCGGCGTCGGCATCGGCGGCGTGCTGGAACCGCTGCAGGCCAACCCGGTCATCATCGAGGATGACTGCTTTATCGGCGCGCGCAGCGAAGTGGTCGAGGGCGTGATCGTCGAACAGGGCAGCGTGTTGTCCATGGGCGTGTTCATTTCCGCCACCACCAAGATTATCGACCGCGCGACGGGTGAGATTTTCGTGGGCCGCGTGCCGGCCTATTCGGTGGTGGTGCCGGGTTCGCTGCCGGGCAAGGCGTTGCCGGATGGCTCGCCTGGGCCTTCGCTGTATTGCGCGGTGATCGTCAAGCGCGTCGATGCGCAGACGCGGGCCAAGACCAGCATCAACGACCTGTTGCGTGACTGACCCACTTCCGCTCGCGCAGTCCCTGATCCGCTGCCGCAGCGTCACCCCTGCCGATGACGGCGCGCTGGACCTTGTGCAGCGCGCATTGGAGCCGCTGGGCTTCCAGTGCTGGCGCCTGCCCTTCGGCCCCGATGACTACCGCGTGGACAACCTCTTCGCCCGCCGTGGCACAACCGCCCCCCACTTCTGCTACGCCGGCCACACCGATGTGGTGCCGGTGGGAGACATTGCCGCCTGGACCCACGACCCCTTCGGCGCCGTCCTGCGCAATGACACGCTGTTCGGCCGCGGCGCCTGCGACATGAAAGGTGGCATCGCCGCCCTGATCGCCGGCCTGACCGATTACCTGGCCGCCAACCCCAACCATCCCGGCAGTATCTCGCTCCTCATCACCGGCGACGAGGAAGCCCGCAGCGTCGACGGCACCGCGAAAGTGCTGGAATGGATGGAAGCGAACGGCCACATTCCGGACATGGCTCTGGTCGGTGAGCCCACCTCGCGACAGGCGCTCGGCGACACCATCAAGATCGGCCGCCGCGGTTCGATGAACGGCTGGATCACCGTGCACGGCAAGCAGGGCCACAGCGCCTATCCCATGCTGGCCGACAACCCGATCCACCGCCTGGTCGCGGCGCTGGCGCCCCTTCTGGCAGCACCGCTCGACACCGGCACCGCGCATTTCCAGCAAAGCTCGCTGCAGGTCACCGGCTTCGATGTGGGCAACACCGCCACCAACGTCGTGCCCGCCAGTGCGCGCGCCATGCTCAACATCCGCTTCAACGACCTGCACACATCCGCAGCGCTTACTGAACGCCTGCACGCGGCCCTGCGCGCCAGCGGCGCCCGTTACGAGCTGCGCACCGAATGCTCGGGCGAGGCCTTTCTGACGCAGCCCGGCCCCTTCGTGGACGCACTCACCCGCGCCATTACTCGGGCTACAGGCACCACGCCGGCGCTCGACACCGGCGGCGGCACATCCGATGCGCGTTTCATTGCTCGCTACTGCCCGGTCGCCGAATTTGGTGGCATCGGCGCCTCTCTGCACCAGGTCGATGAACGTGTGGGGGTTGCTGAACTGCGCGCACTCGCCGCAACCTACGCCGCCATCCTGCGCGAGGTCCTTCCCTGACCGCCACTCCCGACACAGCCCGCCACATCGCCGCCGGCCTGACGGGGGCTGCCATGCTGGCCCGCGGTCGTGCGCATGGGTCGTATCTGTTCGATGGCACCGCGCTGGAAGCGGGGCGCAGCTTCTGGTCCATGGCGCTGTGCTTCCCCTTGTTCTTCCTGCTCGGGCGCCTCGCCGGTGCGGGCGACTCGCTGCATGAATGGGTGATCGAATCGCTGGGTTTCGTCATTGCTTGGCTGGCCTTCGCCCTGGCCGCCGAGGCGATGGCCGGCATGGCCGGCAAGGGTCCCAATTTCACCCGTTTCATCGCCGCCTGGAACTGGACCAACCTATTCCAGTATGCCGCGCTCGTCGTCGGCAGCCTGCTTGGCACCGCCTTTGGCAGCGGGATGCTGCAGATCATGTCCCTGCTGGTCGTGGCCTATGCGCTGTGGCTGGAATGGTTCACCACCCGCAACGTCCTGGGCGTCGCTGCCGTGCCGGCTGCGATGTTCGTGCTGCTGGACCTGGCGATCGGGCTTTTCGTGCAAGGGATCGTGGTGCGCGTGAACGGCTGACCCGCCTCACGATTCGACGATGCGCGCCGGTACATGCAGCCCCACCACCTGCCAGCGCAGGCGCCACGGATCGGTCAGCGCCAGCGTCACTGACAGCGCCTGCGCGCCGCCACCATTGCCATGCAGGGCAACCTCCATGCGCCCGGCGCTGATCGGCCGGATCGCGCCGATCATGCCAAGCCCCGAGGCGCCGTGGGCCATGCGCTCGCGCCCCAGGCTGGCGAGGGCTGCCGGTGTGGCCATGCCGCGCCCGATATCCTCGGCCATGGCCGCCAGGAATGCACCGGCCTGGCCATCCAGGCCAGAAGGCGGCAGCACCGGTCGCAACTCTGCCCAGTCGACCCGTTCGGCGATGCGGGCAGCGTCTCCACTGGCCAAGGCATCGCCCAGTTGGGCGGCGGCCAGGAACGGCGCCGCGGCATAGGCCGAGACCAGCCCGAGCAAGCCGAATGCCGCCGCGAGACGGAGGGTGCGAAACGACCGCTTGCGACGGGCCGGCGGGGCTGGCGGAGGCACGATGGGTGCTGGCGCTCCGGCGTGCCGGGCGTCATACTCGGCCCAGACCTGCTCCCAGAGAGCCGCCCGGTCCTGTATCGTCTGGCGCATCATGATCTCCGATTTCCGATCATCGTCTCGATTTGTGAGACTATGCGGAACGGAGATCACCAAAGGATTAACAGCCCCCGGGGCTGTCCAGAAAATGTGACGCGACCTTACCTCCGGCCCGCCAGAAGCGCCGGCAATTGCGCCTCCAGCGCCTGCAGGGCGTTGGCCAGCGCAGCGGCCATGGCGCGCGCGGCTAACTCCACGCCGGGGCCGGTGACGGCCGCCTCGCCGCGCAGCACAGCCTGGCCCAGCAGCCGCGGCTGGCCTCCGCTTTCGTCGATCAACAGGGCCGAGAAGGCGGCGAGCGCGGTTGTCTCTCCCGCTTGCAACGCCAGCAATTCGTTCTCCAGCACCAGGCCCGTCGCCAGGCGCGTGCCTGGCGCTGTCACGGCACTGAACAGGCCGCTGCGGCGCAACCAGTCGCGCAGCGCGGCCTCCGCAGCCTCCGGCGGTGGAGCCGCCCATTCGGCATAAGGCTCGATGAACAGCGTGCCGTCAGGGCGCAGCCGCCGCAGACCGCGGGTTTCCAGCGCGGATCCGGCACGCATGGCGCGCAGCAGCAGCAACGGCGCACCAGGCCGCGCGGGGTTGGTGCTGGCGCGGCGCGGTTCCAGTGGGAAACGGCGCGCCTCCACATAGGGTCGTTCGGGCAGCACCGAGCATCCGGGCAGCAGGGCCAGCAACATCAGGCGGCGCTTCATCGTGCCGGCACCGGGGCGGGCGGCGGCGCTCCCAGAATGGCCTGGCCGGGCGACCGCCGCAGCGCTTCCGTGACCTCGCGCAGATTGGCTGTCACGGCGCGCAGGTCGCGCAGGATGGGCATCATGTCCGCCTGCAGGTCGAGCGTGGCTGAGCGGGCGCTGCGCACGCCGGCATCCAGTTGCTGGATGGTCGCCGGCAGGCGTTGGGTGGCGCTGCGCAATTCGGTCATGGCCGCACCGCCCTGCGCGATCGTGGTGCGGATCTCGGGCGCTTCCAGCAGCCGGCGCGCGGCGGTGGCGGCACCCTGCAATTCGACCAGCAGTGCCGGCAGGTCAGCCGAGTCGGCGCTGCCGCGCAGGCCACGCAGCAGCGCCAAGGCTTCCTCGAGGACGGTGGCGACATTGCCCCCCGGCCCGGCCTGCCGGCGCAGATCGCCGACCAGTGACGCGATGTCACTGACCAGCGCGTTCAGATCCAGATCCTGCACCCGCGACAGCAGCATTTCGGCGGCCGACTGCACCTGCGCGCTGGTCGATGGCATGGATGGGATGACCGCTACCTCCGGCTGCCAGGGCAGGCGCGGGGCCGGGAAGCGACGCACATCGACGAAATCCAGCTCGATATAGCCCACGCCCGTTAGCCCCTGGCTGGACAGCCGCGCCCGCAACCCAAGCTCGACGGCCTGTTCGACCTCCGGCGCCTGGCCGATCAGAGCGATATCCGCCATGAAGCGCACCAGCACCAGTTGGAAGGCGTCGCCGAAGGGTTCGTTTTCGCTGCGGCGATAGGCGGCCGAGGCCAGGCTGATCTGCGTCACGCGCCCGACCGCCACGCCGCGGAAGCGGACTGACGCTCCGACCTCCAGCCCCTGCACCGATTCGCGGATATAGGTCTCATGCAGGGTGCCGCCGCGGCGCAGCTGGTCCTGGCTGAAGAACAGCAGGAAGGCGCCGGCCAGCGCCACGCCGACCAACACCAGAATGCCGACGGACAGCGCGCCCTTCATCTAGTGGTCCGATCGCTGCAGTCGGTTCCCGACAGCAGCGTGAAGCGGCCCACCAACACGAAGGCTGGTGATGCGATGGTCGACCTTCGGGCTAGGAATGATCTGCTTGAATCGCACCATCAGCTGGCCTCCCGCCTGAAGAAGGCGCGCACGGTCGGGTCTGTGGTATTGTCACGCAGCAGTTTCGGGTCGCCTTCCGCAATGATGCCCTGAGCGGACTTGTCTAGCATGATGCAACGATCGCCGATGGCAAGGATGCTTTGCAGTTCATGCGTCACCACGACGAAGGTGGTCCCGGTCTCACGCGACAGCGACATGATCAAAGCATCCAACCCCGCCGAGGTGATGGGGTCCAGCCCCGCACTGGGTTCGTCGAGGAACAATATGTCTGCGTCGAGCGCCATGGCGCGCGCAATGCCTGCCCGCTTGAGCATGCCGCCCGAAATCTCCGATGGCAGCTTGCCGCCGGCATCGCCAAGCCCCACCAGGCCGAGCTTGGCCCGAGCCAATGCGCTGCGGGCCTCCGGCGGCAGGGCACTGTGCTGTTCCATCGGCAGCGCCACATTCTCGATCAGGTTCAACGAGCCCAGCAGCGCGCCCTGCTGCCACATCACCCCGATGCGCGACAGTGCATGCCGCCGCCGCTGGCCGGTGAGCAAGCCCAGCTCCTCACCCAACACGCGCGCATGACCCGCACTCGGCCGATGCAGGCCAATCAGCAGTTTCAGCAGTGTCGATTTGCCGCAGCCTGACCCGCCCAGGATCACAAAGATTTCGCCGCGGCGGACGTCGAAGGAGACATTCTTGAAAACCGTCTTCTCACCGAAGCGCATGGCCAGGTCTCGGGCTTCGATCACCGGCTCCATCACCAGCCCATCCGGAAAAAGATCACGGCCAGCACGCCGTCCATCACCACGACGGCGATGATCGAGCCAACCACGGCCGAGGTCGCGGCATCACCGACCGCGCGCGGGCCGCCGCCGGCACGCAGTCCGGCGAGGCAGCCGGTCAGCCCGATCGCCAGGCCGAACATCGCGGCCTTCACAAGGCCGCCGATCAGGTCACCGGGGTCCACCCATTCGCGCAGCTGCGCCAGCACCAGCGCCGCCGGGAAGCCCAGGCTGCCCATCACCAGCTCCATGCCGAGCAGGCCGGTGATGTTCACCACCAGCGCCAGCACCGGCATGACCAGGACGGCGGCCAGGATGCGCGGCAGCACCAGCCACTGCACCGTGTCCACGCCCATGGTCGAGAGCGCGTCCACCTCCTCGTTCACGCGCATGGTGCCTAGTTCGGCGGCATAGGCGCTGGCTGAGCGGCCAGCCAAGATGATGGCGGCCATCAGCGGCCCCAGTTCGCGCAGCAGCGAGATGCCGACCAGCTGCGGAATAAAGATCTCGGCGCCGAACTTGCGCATCGGGATGGAGGATTGGAAGGACAGGATCATGCCCAGCAGGGCACCCAGCAGCATGCAAAGGCCGAAGCCCCGCGTGCCGGCTTCGTCCAGGTGCCGCAGCACTTCGACGCGGCGCAGCCGCCAGGGGCGCCAGAATGTGTTGGCGATGCCCTGCGTCACCTCACCGAGGAAGGCGATGCGGCGGATCACCCCCTGGCCACCTGTGATTACCGCCAGGCCCAGCCGCGTCACGGGGTCGGGTTGGGGCGCCGGGGCGATCGGTGGTGCGGCGGCTAGCGCCTTCTGAATGCGCGCCAGCACGCCGCCGGCGGTGGCGTCCTCGGGCGGGGTGAGCGTGGCGTTGTGCAGGCGCGCGGCTTCGAGCAGCAGCACCGCGCCTGCGCTGTCGAGCCGCGTGATCTTGCGCGCATCGATGGCGCGCGGTGCCGCCTGCATCACCTGGCGCCACAGCGCGGCGGCCGCTGCGATGTCGAGCGCGCCTTCGAACACGGCCGCGCCATCGGTCAGGCTGAAGCAGCCGGGCTCGGTCATTCGGGTTGCGACAGGGCGTGGATGAGCACCGCCGCGGCCACCGAGACGTTCAGGCTTTCTACCGGCCCCGAAGCGGGCAGCGTGACGCCACCTTGGCAGGCGGCGATGGCGGCGGCCGAGGGGCCGGTTTCCTCATTGCCCAGCAGCAGCGCCACGGGCTTGCCGCGCGGCACGGCTTCGGGCGGCACGCCGCCTGTGGGCAGCGCGGCCGCGGTGGTCAGTCGGCCATCGAGGCGGCGCAGCACCTGCGCCAGATCATGGGTGCGGAAGAGCGCGATGTGTTCGGCGGCTCCTTCGCTGATGCGGAAGACGGCGTCCGACAGATCGGCCTGGCGTGCATCGGCGCTGATGATCGCGGCGCGGCATCCCAGGAATACGGCGCTGCGCAGGATGGCGCCAAGATTATGCGGGTTGCCGATGCCATCCAGCACCGGCAGCACCGGCGCCGACCACAGGATCGCGGGCAGTTGATCGGGCAATGCATCGGCGAGCCGCGGCGCGGTGATCGCGACGACGCCGCCATGATGTTCAGTGCCCGCTATGCGCGCGAGTTCATCGGGCGGCACCTGCCGGAACGGGGCGCGGCGGCGGGCGAGGTGGCGGGTGAGGGGGGCCGCGAATTCGGCACGCGCCTCGGTGAAGAAAAGTCGCAGCACCTGGTCGGGGCGGCGCAGGAAGGTGGCACGAACGGCGTTCGCGCCGCAGATGCGCTGGGGTTCGATTTGAGGCACGAGTGCAATCTGGCGAGCGGCGGGCGCCGGCGCAAGCGCGTCAGCAGGCGCGCAGTCCCTCACGGTATGTCGGGTAGCGCCAGTTGAGATGCAGCGCAGCCTTGGTGGCGGTGTTCGAAACGCGGCGATTCTCCTGCCAGAAGCTCAGGCCCATCGGGCTCATGCGGGGGGCGGCCGCGGCGACGTCGATGGCCGGCGGCGGCGGCAGGCCCAGCAGCCGGGCGCCGTACTCCACCACATCGGCGCTGGGTGCGGCTTCGTCATCGGTCAGGTTGAGCACGCGGGCGGTGGCGGGCGGATGCGCGATCGCGGCCAGGACTGCCTGGGCGATGTCCTCGACATGGATCCGACCAAAGGCGTGGCCGGGCTTCACGACGCGCCGCCCCTGGCCAGTGCGCAGGTCGTCCAGCACGCTGCGCCCGGGGCCATAGATGCCGGCCACGCGCATCACATCAAGCGCGAATCGCCCTGCGGCGGCGGCGCGCCAGGCATCCTCGGCAGCCAGGCGGCGGATGCTGCGCGGCTGGCCGGGCGCCGGGGCGGTGGTTTCATCCACAGTGTCGCCGTCGCGATCGCCATAGACACCGGTCGTGGAGAGATAGCCCGCCCAGACCAGCGCGCCGGGCAACGCCGCGCCATGGGCTAACAGGAAAGGGTCGCCGGCTTCATCGGGCGGCGCGGTCATCAGTAGCTGCGTGGCATCACGCAATGCGCCGCCGGCATCCGCGAAAGCGATCTGGCCCTCGCCCGGCTGGCGGCGCGTTGTGGTCAGCACAGGCATGCCGGCCGCGCGCGCCTGGCGCGCCACTTCCGCGCCTGAATAGCCTTGTCCAATGATCAGCAGCATGACCGCAGGGTGTGGCGGGTTCGCGCCAGGATGCAAGCTGCGCTATAGCCCCTTTGTGAGTTTTCGCAGCCTTATCCTGTCGATAGCCATGGGCACGCTGCTGCTGGGTGCGGCGGGCGGCGGCTGGTGGTGGTTCTCGCGCGATGCTCAGTTGCTCGTGGAGCTGCCATTGCCGCCCGAACCGCCGCGCCTGACCGACGACCCGGAATATGACCGCTGCCTGTCGCTGCTGCGCGACGACCCGGAGGGCGCCATCGTCTTCGCCCAACATTGGGAACGCGAGGGCGGTGGCGAGGGCGCGCGCCATTGCGCAGCCTGGGCGCTGATCGGTCTGGGCGATCCGGAGCGTGCGGCGGACCAGTTGGAGCGGCTGGCGCGCGGCAGCCTGGCCGGCGCGCCGGCGCGTGCGGCGCTGTATGGCCAGGCGGGCCAGGCATGGATGATGGCGGGCGACGCGAATCGGGCTTTTGGCGCCATCACCATAGCGCTCACATTGCAGCCGAATGACCCGGATCTGTATACGGATCGCGCGGTGGCGCTGTCCGCGTTGCGACGCTTCGCCGAGGCCTTGCTGGATCTGGACCGCGCCCTGCAGATCGACCCGGAGCGTGCGGAGACGCTGGTATTCCGCGCGTCTTCGCTGCGTGCGCTGGAGCGGGTGGATGAGGCGGTGGGCAGCGTGGAGCGTGCCTTGGCGCTGGCGCCTGACAATCCCGAAGGGCTGCTGGAACGTGGCATTCTGCGGCAGTTGCGCGGTGATGCGGATGGCGCGCGGCGCGACTGGGAGCGTGTGCTGGCCGTGGCGCCCGATACCGCCGCGGCGGATCTCGCGGACCAGAACCTGTCGTTGAATGCAGCGGGGCCGGTTTTTCGATAGGGAAGCGAGCACAAAAAAGGGGCGCGAGGTTTCCCCCGCGCCCCCGGAATGACGCTTGTGACTAAGCCGCCAGAATCGCCAGCAGCAACAAGGCCACGATGTTCGTGATCTTGATCATCGGGTTCACAGCAGGCCCCGAGGTGTCCTTGTACGGGTCACCCACGGTGTCGCCGGTCACCGCAGCCTTGTGGGCATCGCTGCCCTTGCCGCCGTAATGGCCTTCCTCGATGTACTTCTTGGCATTGTCCCAGGCGCCGCCGCCGGTCGTCATCGAGACCGCAACGAAGAAGCCGGTGACGATCACACCCAGGAGCATGGCCCCGAGCGCGGAGAAGGCCGCGGCCTTGCCGGCGATGGCCAACACCGTGAAGTAGCAGACGATCGGCCCCAGCACCGGCAGCAGCGAGGGGATGATCATCTCCTTGATGGCGGCCTTGGTCAGCATATCCACCGCGCGGCCGTAATCGGGCTTCTCGGTGCCAGCCATGATGCCGGGCTTTTCCTTGAACTGGCGGCGCACCTCTTCCACGACGCTTTGCGCTGCGCGGCCGACGGCGGTCATAGACATACCGCCGAACAGGTACGGCAGCATGCCGCCGAACAGCAGGCCGACCACGACATAGGGGTTGGCCAGGCTGAAATCGACCGGCCCCATGCCCGCGAAATACGGGTAGCTGGCCGGGTTCGCGATGAAGTAGTTCAGGTCCTGCGTATAAGCCGCGAAGAGCACCACGGCACCAAGCGCCGCCGAGCCGATGGCATACCCCTTGGTCACGGCCTTGGTGGTGTTGCCCACCGCGTCCAGCGCGTCGGTCGTGACACGGATTTCCTTGGGCAGGCCGGCCATTTCAGCGATGCCGCCGGCATTGTCGGTCACCGGCCCGAAGGCATCCAGCGCCACAATCATCCCCGCCAACGCCAGCATGGTGGTGGTGGCGATTGCCACGCCATAGAGCCCGGCCAGCGAGTAGGTGATAATGATGCCCGCAATGATGATCAGCGCCGGAATCGCAGTCGATTCCATGCTGACCGCAAGTCCGCGGATCACGTTGGTGCCGTGGCCGGTCTGCGAGGCCTCGGCGATGGACTTCACCGGGCGGAAATTCGTCCCCGTGTAGTATTCGGTGATCCAGACGATGGCGGCGGTGACCGCCAGGCCCGTCGCCCCGCACAGGAACAGGCTGAAGGCGCCGAAGCTGTGCCCGCCCGCCGTGATCGTGCCGAAGCCGAAGGTCGCATAGGACAGCGGCAGCAGGATCGCGAGCGACAGCGCGCCGGTCACGATCAGGCCGCGATACATCGCGCCCATGATCGACTGGTTCGCCGGCAGCTTCACGAAATAGGTGCCGACAATAGAGGTGATGACGCAAAAGCCGCCGATCAACAGCGGGAATAGCATCGCGGCCGCGCGGCCCTGATCGCCGAAGGTGATGGCGGCCAGAACCATGGTGGCGACGGCGGTCACGGCATAGGTCTCGAACAGGTCGGCGGCCATGCCGGCGCAGTCACCCACGTTGTCGCCCACATTGTCGGCGATGGTGGCGGGGTTGCGGGGGTCGTCCTCGGGGATGCCGGCTTCCACCTTGCCCACCATGTCGCCGCCAACGTCAGCGCCCTTGGTGAAGATGCCGCCGCCCAGGCGCGCGAAGATCGAGATCAGAGAGGCGCCGAAGCCCAGCGCCACCAGGCTGTCGATCACGGTGCGCGAATTGATCGCATAACCGCCGAGAGAGACCAGCACGAAGAAGTAGATGGCCACACCGAGCAGCGCCAAGCCCGCCACCAGCATGCCCGTGATGGCGCCCGACTTGAACGCCATGTCCAGGCCAGCCGCCAGCGACTGCGTGCTGGCCTGCGCGGTCCGCACATTCGCGCGCACTGACACGTTCATGCCGATGAACCCCGCCAGCCCTGACAGCACCGCGCCGATCAGGAAGCCGATCGCCACCGCCGTGCCCAGCAGCAGCAGCACGCCCACGAACAGCACCGCGCCGACCAGGCCGATGGTGATGTATTGGCGCTTCAGATAGGCGCTGGCCCCTTCCTGGATGGCGCGCGCGATTTCCTGCATGCGCTCATTCCCGGCGGGCTTGGCCATGATCTCCTTCGTGGTGATCCAGCCATAGGCGAGTGATGTCGCCCCCAGCAGGATGACCAACAGCAATACGAACGTGATCACTTGCACTCCCCTTGTTTCTTCTGTTGCGATGCAAAGACTAGGCAGAGGTGCGGGGCATTCGCAACCGGGCGGGCGGCAAGGGGCCGTAGGCTTCCGGGGCAGGGGGCAGGCCATAGGCGGCCAGTGCCGCCAGTTTGCGCGCAGCGGCTGGCGCGGGGGGCGTGAAGGGCGCGCCCTCGGCGGCCAATGTGCCGATGCCGCTGCGGGCGGCGACCGCCTGCGCGGCGTCGCGGGCCGCTGTATGGTCCGGCCCGCCGCGCGGGGGCGCGACCAGCACGCCGCAATCGCGGGACCACATCAGGAAGCACAACGCATCGATCAGCGCCGCGTGCAGCAAGGGGTCGGCGGCGGCGCCGGGGTGCAGTCCGAACAGGAACAGGCGTGCCCGCGGCAGGCCGAGCGCGGCGGCGGCCTGATGGGCGCGGCGGGCGAGGTCGGCCGCGCGCGCATCGGCGTCGGGGCCCGCCGCACCATCGGTCAGCAGTGCCACCAGAGGCGGGCGGCCGCGGGCGCAGGCATGGGCGATCAGGCCGCCGCAATGCAGCGCTTCTTCTCCGGGGTGGGCGGCCAGCACCAGCAGGTTTTCGGTCGCGGCCAGGGTGGCTATGGGCGTCATGCGCCGCAGCATAAACCCTTCCCGCGCGGCGCGCGCCGGGACAGACTATGGGTGCTGAGGAGGCCATGATGCCTGATACCCAATCGCCGATCTTCCCGCGCAGCGACGGCTCGCGCGTGCCCTATTCGGTGTTTTCCAGCCCGGAGATCTACGCGCTGGAACAGGAGCGGATTTTCCGCGGGCCGACCTGGAGTTTCCTCGGGCTGGAAGCGGAAATCCCGAAGCCCGGCGATTTCAAGAGCACTTATATCGGCGAGACGCCGGTGGTGATGACGCGCGCCGAGGACGGCACGCTCGCCGCCTGGGTCAATCGCTGCGCGCATCGGGGTGCCGTGGTGTGCCGGCTCAGGCGCGGCAACGCGCTGAACCACACCTGCGTCTATCACCAGTGGAATTACGGCACGAAGGGCAATCTGCAGGGCGTGCCGTTCCGGCGCGGGCAGAAGGACATGACCGGCATGCCCGCCGATTTCGACCCCGCGAAACACAGCCTGCGGCAGCTGCGCGTCGACAGCTATCGCGGCCTGGTCTTCGCCACCTTCAGTGACACGGTGGCCGACCTGCCGGACTATATCGGCCCTGTCATGCGCCCCTATGTGGACCGGGTTTTCCACAAGCCGATCGAGTATCTCGGCTGCACGCGGCAATACTCCAATTCCAACTGGAAACTCTACATGGAGAATGTGCGTGACCCGTATCACGCCTCATTGCTGCATCTGTTCCACACCACCTTCAACATCCTGCGCGTGGGCATGAAGGCGCATTGTGAGTCGGACGCGACGGGCCTGCACAATATAGTCTTCGTGGTGAAGAACGAGGAGCAGAATTCCGACGCCTACAAGGCGCAGAAGATCCGCAGCTATGACGAAGGTTTCCGGCTGGAGGATGACAGCGTGCTGGCCATGGTGCCGGAATTCGCCGAGCCCGCGACCAACCACATCCAGCCGATCTTCCCGCAGCTGGTGATTCAGCAGATCCACAATACGCTGGTCGCACGGCAGTTGATCGCGAAAGCCCATGATCGCTTCGAGC
>JAPLOK010000214.1 GCA_026400775.1 Alphaproteobacteria bacterium
CACCACCACCGCGCGCGCCGCGCCGATATCGATGCCCAGATGTTCCAGGAAGGCCGGGTCGGCGCATTGCGTGCGGATCGAGATGACCACCACCGCGGTGCCCTCCAGGTCCAGCCAGGCGGTTGACCCCAATGTCATCGCTGTGCCCGCGAAGATGCCGCGCCGGCCGGTCACGCGCCCATCGGACAGAGCCCGCACCGTGGCGGGTGCGGCGAAGGCCTTGCTGAAGGCATCGCCGCCATCGCGGTTGAAATGCGCGGTAAAGCCTGCGCCGACCCCCAGCGCATGCGCCTCGGCGGCCAAAGCGGGGTCATGGATCACGCCGAACACTGCGCCCGGAACGCGCGCGGCGTGGAAGGCGCGCAGGATTTCCATGGTGTTGCCGCGTCCGCCACCGCCCGGATTATCGGCCACATCGGCGAAGGCCAGTGGCACCGGGCTGTGCAAAGCGCGCTGCACGGCGGCATCGATGGGCGTGAGGTTGGCCACGAAGCGCGCGCGGCGTGCCCAGGCGGCCTGCGCCAGTTCGTCGGCGAGCGCCTCGGTCGCCACGGCGTCACTGCCGTTCACCACCACGGTCATGCCGTTGAAGGGCGTGTCGCCATAGGCGAAGCCGCCCATCACGGAGACATTCAGGATCCGCGCATCGGCCGCCGCACTGGCTTGGCCCAGATCGATCACCTCGGCGTAAGGCCCCTGCGCCGTCAGCATCGAGACGGTGGGCGCCACGATCGACAGGCGCCGGTATGCGCGATGAAAGCGCTCGCCGGCCAGCAGCCGGCGCATGGCATGCGCCGCTTCGATGCCACGCTCGCGCATGTCCAGATGCGGGTTGGTGCGATAGCCGATGAAGACATCATTCAGCGCGACATTCGCATCCGAGACATTGGCGTGCAGATCATAGGTGCAGATGAAGGGAATATCGCCCAGCACCTCCCGCACCAGCGCCTGGATCGCGCCTTCCGGGTCGTGCAGCGCGCTGGTCAGGCCGGCGCCGTGCAGCACGGCGAAGCAGCCCTCCACCTGGCCACGCAGTGCTGTCAGGCCCGCGCGCCATTCGGCCATGAAGGCGTCGAACACCGGCTGATCCACGGGGCCATTCGGCTCGGCCATCGCCAGCAGGATGGGGCGCGGTTGCCAGGGGGCCGTGGCGTCCATCGTAGTGACGAAACCCGGCATCTCGCCGAGCGCAGCGGGGGCGGCGGCGCGCGCATCATCCACGATGGCATCACCGCGCAGCAGGCAGCGCGTTTCAAAATCACGCAGCATGGCCACCGGCGCAAAGCGGTTGCACTCGATGGAAAAGCCCAGCAGGGCGATGCGGGGCGCGGTCATGCCGGTACTCCCAAGAATTCAGCGTAGCGCGGCGTTGCCTTGAGCCCGGTGCCGGTCAGCACCACCACATTGCGTTCATGCGCGGCGATCTGGCCCGCCGCCAGCAGCTTGCCGAAAGCGGCCGCTGCCTGAGCGCAGGTGGGTTCGACATAGATGCCGGCCCGCGCCAGACACAGCGCCGCCTCCTGGATCTCGGCCTCTTCCAGCAGCACCGCTCCGCCACCGGATGCGCGCATGGCGTCGACGCATTCGCGCGCGCGCAGCGGCTTGGCGATGGCCGTGCCCTCGGCAATGGTGGGCATGGCCTCGATGGGCGGCAGCCCCAGCGCCTGCCGCGCGATCGGGCCGCAATGCGCAGGCTGGGCCGCGAAGATGCGTGGCAGGCGAGCGATCTGCCCGGCGCGCAGCAGTTCCGAAAACCCGATCATGCAGCCCAGCACGTTGGAGCCCGCGCCGCAGGGCACGATGACATTGTCGGGTGCTGTGAAGCCAAGGTCTTCCCAGAGCTCATAGGCGAGCGTCTTGGTGCCGTGCAGGAAGAAGGGGTGCCAGTTGTGGCTGGCATAGAAGATGTTCGCGGCTTCGCGTTCCGCCGCATCGGCGCAATCCTGGCGCGTGCCTGGAACCAGCTCGATCTCTGCACCAGCGGCGCGGGACTGCACGGTCTTCGCCGGTGACGTGCTGGCCGGCACCATGATCTTGGCCCGCATGCCGCCACGCGCGGCATAGGCCGAGATCGCGGCACCACCATTGCCGGAACTGTCTTCCAGCACGCGCGTGATGCCCTGGGCGCGCAACAGCGACAGCATGATCGAAGCGCCACGATCCTTGAAGGAACCGGTGGGCATGAACCATTCGCACTTCAGCAGCGCTGTGGTGCCGGCCAGGGGTGCTTCGATCAGCGGCGTGCAGCCCTCACCCATGGTGATAGGCGCGTTCGGCACGAAGGGCAGCGCCGCGGCATAGCGCCAGATGCTGCGCGTGCCGCGCGCGATGTCGTCGCGGCCGATGCCGGGCAGGTCGGTCAGCAGCAGCGGTTCGCGGTCGGGGCCGCACCAGCGCGGTACGTCCAGCGGCCAAGTGCGGCCGGTCTGTGGATCGAGATATTCAGCCATGCCCCAGGGTTGCGCCATGCTGCGTGCGCTGCAAGCCTTCCCCCATGCAGGACATGGAATTGGCGGGTCTCGCCCGTGATCTGGTGCGCATCGACAGCCGCAGTGCCGTCTCCAACGTTGCTGTCGCCGAACGCATCGAGGTCGAGCTTGCAGGCTTCGCGGTCGAGCGGCTGGATTACACCGACAAGGCTGGCGTGCCGAAGCGCGCGCTGGCGGCAAGGTTGGGCCCGCCCGGCGGTTATGCGCTGTCCGGCCATATGGACACGGTGCCCGCCACCGGCTGGGAGGATGACCCATGGTCCGGCCGCATCACCGATGGCGTCCTGCACGGGTTAGGCAGCCAGGACATGAAGGGCGCCGTGGCGGCCTGCATCCTGGCGGTGAAGCGTGCGGGCCATGGCACGCTGCTGCTGACGACGGATGAGGAAACGACCAAGGCCGGCGCGCTGGAAATCGCACAGCGCAGCGCATTGGCGCGCGGCGTGCGGGGCATCATCGTGGCAGAGCCCACCACGCTCGTGCCGGTGCGCGGGCACCGGGTGCATATCCTTTTCACCGCGATCGCGCATGGCGTGCAGGCACATTCCTCGACCGGTCAGGGGGTGAATGCGAACTGGGCGTTGATCCCGTTCCTGACGGAGATGCGCGAGGTATTTCAGCGCCTGCGCTGCGACCCGGCCCTGCAGGATGCCGCCTACACGCCGCCATTCTCCGACTTCAATCTGGTGATCGACAACCACGGAACGGCACACAATGTCACGGTCGGCCGCGCCACGGTGCAGATCAAGTTCCGCTACAGCCGCCGTGTGGACCCCCTCCCCATCCAGCGTGCGGTGCGCGAGGCCGCGGCGCGACATGGGATCGAGCTGCACGAACAGCATGAGGGCAAACCGCCCGAATTGCCGCCCGAGCACCCGCTGATCGCGCATATGGTCCGCGCCACTAACAAAGCGCCAGTCACTGCGCCGTACGGGACGGATGCGAGCGAGTTGCAGGCGATCGCGCCTTGCGTTGTGCTGGGCCCTGGCAGCATCGCCATTGCGCATACCCCGCATGAATGCGTGGCCCTGGCCGATCTGGAAGCGGCATGCGAACTGTACCGACGATTGCTCGCAGAAGCACAGGAGACGACATGATCGACTTCGCCTCGCTGGACCCGCTGGTGCGGCCGCGTTCCATCGCCATCATCGGTGCATCGGATGACCCGACGCGCATCGGCGGGCGGCCCATCGCCTACATGAAGAACCAGGCCTTCAAGGGCACGATCTATCCGGTCAATCCGAAGCGGGATTCCATCCAGGGCATTCCAGCCTTCGCAGACATCGCGGCGCTGCCTGCGGTGCCGGATGTAGGGCTGATCGCCGTGGCGGGCGATGCCGCGATGGAAGCGGTGGCCGCACTTGGCGCGCGCGGCTGCAAGGGCATCATCATGTTCACCGCGGGCTTCGCCGAGATGGACGAGGCCGGCGCCGCCAAGCAGGAGGAATTGACGCGCATCGTGCGCGCGCATGGCATGCGGTTGCTGGGGCCGAATTGCCTGGGCCTGTTCAACGCCGCGATCGGCTTCTACCCGATCTTCTCGTCTTCCTTCGAGAATGGCTGGCCGCTGGCTGGGCGCATAGGCATTGCCTCGCAATCGGGTGCCTATGGCACGCATGTCTACAGCGTGGCGCGCAATCGGGGCTTGGGCACGCCGGTCTGCATCACCACCGGCAACGAGGCCGATGTGGCGCTGGGCGATGTGCTGGGCTGGATGGCGCAGGCCGAGGAAGTGGACGTGATCTGCGCCTATGCGGAAGGGATTCGCGAGAGTGAGAAATTCCTCGCGGCACTCGAACTGGCGCGAGCCAATCGCAAGCCCATCGTCATGATGAAGGTGGGCCGCAGCGCGCTGGGTGCGACCGCCGCGCAGAGCCACACCGCCAGCATTGCTGGCGATGATGCCGTGACTGACGCCGTGCTGCGCGAATTCGGCGTGCTGCGCGCGCGCAGCACCGAGGAAGCGCTCGACATCGCCTATGCCGCCACCAAGCGCATCTACCCGGCGCGCAACACGCTGGGCGTGTTGACGGTCTCCGGCGGGGCGGGCGTGCTGATCTCGGATGCGGCGGAATCGCTGGGCTTCGACATGCCCGCCATGCCGGATGCGGCGCAGGCGAAGCTGAAGGCGCTGATCCCCTTCTGCGCGCCGCGCAACCCGGTGGATTGTACGGCCCAGACCTTCAACCAGCCCAGCATGATCGGCGATTTTGCCGAGAGCCTGGTGGTCGATGGCGGCTACACCAGCATCCTGGGCTTCTTCACCCAGGCCGGCGGCAGCATCACCATGGGCCCGCATATCCGCACGCAGATGAAGCGCGTGATGCAGCAGCACCCCGACCGCCTGTGGTGCATGAGCGTGATCGCCCCGCCCGAGCTGTTCCAGGCCTATCAGGATGACGGCTTTCTGGTCTTCGAGGACCCGACGCGTGCGGTGGTCGCGCTGCACGCGATGGAGTTCTTCGGCCAGGCCTATGCCGCCGCACCGCCCGCCGCCGTGCCGCTGCCCGCCGTGACACTGCCCGCTGCGACACCGAGCGAAGCGGAGGCCAAGCGAATCCTGACTGCGACCGGTGTGCCCGCCGTGCCGGAAGCCGCCTGTGCTGATGCCGAGGCTGCTGTGCGCGCGGCCGATGCCATGGGCTATCCGGTGGTGCTGAAAATCCTCTCGCCCGACATCCTGCACAAGAGCGAGATCGGCGGCGTGCTGCTGGATGTGGCCGATGCCGCCGCGGTTCGCGCGGGCTTCGCCACGCTGCTGGCACGCGCAGCACGGCATGCGCCGGATGCGCGGATCGAAGGCGTGCTGGTCGCGCGCCAGATCAAGGGCGGCACCGAACTCGCCTTCGGCATCATCAACGACCCGGTCTTCGGGCCAACGGCGATGGTGGGCCTGGGCGGCGTCTTCATCGAGGTGCTCAAGGACGTCGTGTTCCGCCGCTGCCCCTTCGACGCCGCCGAAGCCGAACGCATGATCCGAGCGCTGAAAGGCTTCCCGCTGCTGGACGGCGCACGCGGCCGGCCGCGCGCGGATGTCGCGGCGGCGGCGCGCGCACTCTCCGCGCTTTCCGCCTTCGCGATGGCGGCAGGGCCACGCCTGGCCAGTGTCGATGTGAACCCGGTCTTCGTCCTGCCCGAAGGCTGCTTCGCCGCCGATGCGGTGCTGGAGATCACATCTTGAGTACGCATTACGAACGCTTCCGCGACCTGCATGCGACATGCTTCGTCATGCCCAACACCTGGGATGGCATGTCGGCGCTGCTGATGAAGCAGGCCGGGTTCCAGGCCATCGCCACGTCCTCCGGCGCTATCGCCTTTGGCATGGGCGTGACCGATGGCATCGCTGCGCTCTCGTGTGCGGATGCAGTGGCGAATGGCACGCTGATGGCGCGCATCGCCGACCTGCCGGTGAATGGCGATCTGGAGGACGGCTTCGGCCCCTCTCCCGCCGATTGCGCGGCCACCGTGGAAGCCGCGATCGCCGGCGGTCTCGCGGGCCTTGGCATAGAGGACACGACCGCCGATCCGGCAAAACCCATCCATGATTTCGACCGTGCCGTCGCGCGTGTCGCGGCCGCGGCGAAGGCCGCGAAGGGCCGCATCCTACTGACCGGCCGCACCGATAATCACCTGCATGGCCGGCATGATCTGGACGACACCATCCGCCGGCTTGTGGCCTTCGCGGAAGTGGGCGCCGATGTGCTTTACGCACCCGCGCTGCCCGATGAGGACGCCATCGTGAAGGTGGTACGTGCTGTGGCGCCGAAGCCGGTGAACATCCTGATCGGCCCGCGCAGCGGCGCGGTGCCGGTGGCCCGGCTGGCGGAGCTTGGCGTCAAGCGCGTCTCGGTCGGCGCCGCGCTGTATCGTCACGCAATGGGCGCGATGGCCGATGCCGGTCAGCGCATGCTGTCGGGCGAGATGGCGTTCTTCGCCCAGGCGCCATCCACAGCCACACTCGCAAAACTCTTGCCGCCGGCTTGATCGAGGCCCCGCCATCAGCCAAGAATCACGAAGGAAATGCTGGTGCTCCGTTCAAACAGGAGGTTTACTTGCAACATATTCACCGTCGCGCCTGGCTTGCTGGTGCAGGAGCCATCCTCGCCGCCCCGGCGTTCGCTTTCCCTGACCGCACCATCCGCATCATCTCCGGCTTCAATCCCGGCGGTCTGAACGACATCGTGAGCCGCGCGATGGCGCAGGCGCTGACGCCCGTGCTGGGCCAGTCGGTCGTGGTGGAGAACCGCGCCGGCGCTGGCGGTGGCGTAGGCGCCGCGGCGGCCGCGCGCGCCACACCTGATGGGCACACGCTGTTCATGGGCATCGTGGACACGCAGGCGATCAACCCCTGGGCCTATCGCAACCTGCAATACGATCCGGAACGGGATTTCGCGCCGATCAGCCTGGTCGCGCGCTTTCCCTTCGCGGTGGTCGCGGGGCCGTCGCAGCCGCGCATCACCAGCTTCCAGCAATTGGTCGATGCGGCGCGCGCGGCGCCGGGGCGCATCAACTTCGCCAGCTGGGGCGTGGCCAGCACGAGCCACCTCGCGATGGAGCGCATCAACCGCCATTTTAACATGGATCTGCTGCATGTGCCCTTCACCGGCCAGGCGCCGGCGATGCAGGGTATCCTGGCCGGCCAGATCGACACCATGGCGATACCCGCGGGCGGCGCGGACCAGCTGGTGCGCGAAGGCCGCACCCGCGCATTGGCGGTGATCGCGCCGGGCGAGGTGCCCTTCTTCCCCGGCGTGCCCACCATCCGCAGCTTTGGTGTGCCGCTGGATTCCGGCTTGTGGAAGGCGATCTATGCGCCGGCGCGCACGCCCGCGCCCGTGGTCGCGCGGCTCAATCAGGCGGTGCGCGATGCGATGACCGCGCCGGCCTTCATCGAGGTCGTGCGTCAGCAGGGCGCTCTGCCCGAGCCCAGTACGCCCCAGGCGCTGGCCGAGATGCAGCGCGCCGAACGCATCGCCTGGGGCGAGGTCGTGCGCGCGGTGAACGCGGTCGTGGAATGACCTACCGGCTGATCAGCGCGACGCCTTCGCCCTATGCGCGCAAGGTGCGCATCGCGCTGCTGGAAAAGGGCATTGCCTTCGAGACCATCACCGAAGTGCCCTGGCATGCCGACACCGCGACGCCACGGCACAACCCGCTGGAAAAGCTGCCCGTCCTGCTGCTGCCCACGGGCGATGCCGTCTATGAAAGCCGCTTCATCCTGGAGTGGCTGGAAGTGATGCACCCCACGCCGCCCTTGCTGCCCACCGACCCGCGTGCGGCGCTGGCGGCGCGCCAGGTGGAGGTGGTGTGCGACGGCATCTGCGATGCCAATGTGCTGCTGTTCTTCGAACGCCGCCGCGCGGAGCCGAGCGAAGCCTGGATGGCGCGACAGCGCCGCAAGGTGGATGGCGGGATGCAGGCATTGGATGAATGGGTCCGGGCTGGGCGCATCGGCGCCGGCTTCGGCCTGGCGGAAATCTGCACCGGCACGGTACTGGGCTACATTGCCGTGCGCTATCCCGAACATCCATGGCGCAGCGCCTATCCCGCGCTGGCTGAAATCTCCGCGCGGCTGGAGCAGCGCCCGAGTTTCCGCGCGACGGTGCCGGTCCCGCAAAGCATCACCGAGGCGGTCGTCTAGGCTTGCCGGCGGGTCATTGGCGTTGCAGTTTGCTGGCAGGAAACGCAGGGGCAATGCCAGCCGATGATTAACAAGATCGTGCAATCTCTCGCCGATGCGCTGGCCGGCATCAAGGATGGCTCGACCGTGCTGATCGGCGGCTTCGGCAGCGTGGGCCAGCCCGATGCGCTGATCGAGGCGCTGATCGAACAGGGCGCCACCAACCTGACCTGCGTCGCCAACAATGCCGGCACCGGGCGCGTGGGCCTGGCCAAGCTGATGGAATTGGGGCGGGTGCGGAAGATCATCTGCTCCTTCCCGCGCAGCGCCAATTCGGTGGTGTTCGAGGAGCTGTACAAGGCCGGCAAGATCGAACTCGAGATCGTGCCGCAAGGCACCATGGCCGAGCGCATGCGCGCCGCTGGCGCCGGCATTCCCGCCTTCTACACCGCGACCGCGCAGGGCACGCTGCTGGCGCGCGGCAAGGAGGAGCGCGAGTTCGACGGCCGCCTCTACATCATGGAACGCGCGCTGCGCGCCGATGTGGCGCTGATCGAAGCCTGGGAGGCCGATCGGTGGGGCAACCTGACGTACAAGGACAGCGGCCGCAACTTCAACCCGGTGATGGCGATGGCCGCCGACATGACCATCGCGCAGGTGCAGCATATCCGCGAATTGGGTGAACTGGACCCGGAGCGTGTGGTGACGCCCGGGCTTTATGTGCAGCGCGTGGTCCAGGTGGACCGCGGCGCCCCCTGGGTCTGAGAGGAGAGAGCGATGCCCTATAGCCGTGCAGAGATGGCGGCGCGTGCCGCCGCCGATATTCCCGAAGGCTGGGTGGTCAACCTCGGCATCGGCATGCCGACCGCCATCGCCGACCATGTGCCGCTGGAGCGCGAGGTGATCTTCCAATCGGAGAACGGTGTCATCGGCATGGGCCCCGCGCCCGCGCCGGACCAGGTGAACCCCTGGCTGATCAATGCTGGCAAGCAGGCCATCACGCTGCGGCCGGGCGGATCCTATGTGCACCATGCCGACAGCTTCGCGATGATCCGCGGCGGGCATATCGACCTGTGTGTGCTGGGTGGGTTCGAGGTCGCTGAGAATGGTGACCTGGCGAATTGGGCGACCAGCGAGAATGACAGCGCGCCCGCCGTGGGTGGCGCGATGGATCTGGGCGCGGGTGCCAAGCGGCTCTGGGTCATCATGGACCACAGCACCAAAGATGGCCGTCCGAAGCTGGTGCCCGAATGCGGCTATCCGCTGACGGCGCTGCGCGCGGTGACGCGGGTGTACACCAATCTGGGTGTCTTCGACGTGACGCCGCGCGGCTTCGTGGTGGTGGATCTGGCGCCGGGCGTCACGCTGGAACAGGCGCAGGCGGCATCTGCGGCCAAGCTGCACACCAGCACATGAGCAGCGCGGCCGGCATCGCGCCATGGTCCGACGACCAGGCGGAATCCGCGCGCATGGTGCGCGACAGCGCGGCGGGTTTTCTGGATGTGGCGCGCGCGCGGGCGTTGCGCGGCACCATGCCCGGCTTTTCCGCCGACGCCTGGCGGGAGATGGGCGCGCTCGGCTGGATCGGCCTGCTGGTGCCGGAGGAAGCCGGCGGCAGCGGCCTGTCCATGATCGAGATGTGCGCCTTGGCCGAGGAGCTGGGCCGCGGTCTGGCGCCGGAACCGCTGATCCCCTGCGCGGTCTCGGCCATGCTCCTGGCCGAGGCGGGTGAGCGCGAGGTGCTGGCGCAATTGCTGGCCGGCGAGGCGGTGGTGCTGACCGCCTGGCAGGACCGCGCGAACACGCTGACCGTCTGCACCGACGCCGCCGCTACGCGGCGCTTCTTACCGATGGCGGCGGGTGCCACACATGTTCTGCTGCCGGTGGGCGATGCGCTGCATCTCGTGGATGTGCGCGATTGCGAGATCACCACCGAAGCCACGCATGACGGCGGGCATCTGGGCACGCTGCGCCCCGGCGCGGGGCGCGCGATCGGGCGCGCGGATGTCGCCGCCGCGCTGGACCGGGCGGCGCTGGCCACGTCCGCCTATCTGCTGGGCGGGATGGAGGCGGGTTATGCGATGACGCTGACATACCTCAACACGCGGCAGCAATTCGGCAAGATCATCGGCACATTCCAGGCGCTGCAGCACAAGGCGGTGGACACCAAGCTGCCCATCGCGCTGACGCGCGCGGCGGTGGAAGAAGCCGCGGTGGACCCCACGCCCGCCGCCTGTTCGCGCGCCAAGGCACGCGCCAGTGAGGCTGCGATGATCGTCGGCCAGAACTGCGTGCAGCTCTCCGGCGGCATCGGCTACACCGACCAGTATGATGTCGGCCTGTATCTGCGGAAGGCGATGGTGCTGGTACCGGCTTTCGGCGGCGCGGCACTGCACCGCGCCCGCTTCATGGACCTGACCCCCGAGACGGAGGACGCCTGATGGACGCGCCTGTCATGCGCATTCTGCGTGAACGCCAGGGTGATGTCCTGGTGCTGACCATGGATTATCCGGCGCGGCGCAACGCGCTGGCCATGCCGCTGCGCAAGCAGCTTGAGGACGCGCTCGAAGAGGCCAGCGAGACCGGCGTGCGCGCGGTGGTGCTGACCGGTTCGGACGGGCATTTCTGCTCGGGCGGCGATATCTCCGGCATGGCGGTGAACGGCATTGTCGATGGGCGCGAGCGCATGCGGCGCACGCATCGGCTGACGCGGCTTCTGGCCTTCGGGAACTTCCCGCTGGTTGCGGCGGTGGAAGGGTATTGCGTGGGTGCGGGGCTTTCCATGGCCTTGATCTGCGACACCGTGATCGCGGCGGAAGATGCGCGGCTGGGTGCGGGCTTCGGCAAGATCGGGTTGATGCCGGATCTGGGCCTGCCCTTCACGCTGCCGCAGCGCGTGGGTGTGGCAAAGGCGCGGCAGATCCTGCTGTACCACAAGCAGTTCACCGGCATTGAAGCGGCCGCGATCGACCTGGTGGATGAGGTGGTGCCGAAGGGTCAGGCGCTGACGGTGGCACTGGAACGCGCGCATTTTCTGGCGGAACAGGCGCCAGGCCCGATTGCGCTGACGCGGCAAATGCTGGCCCAGGGCCTGCATGATTCACTGGAGGTCGAACGTCATTTCCAGGCGGCGCTGTTCGCGACCGAGGACTCGCGCGAAGGCCGTGCCGCCTTCCTGGAAAAGCGCACGCCGAAGTTCAAAGGGGCCTGAGATGAACGCCATCACGCCCATCGAACCCGCCGATCTGAACGCGCTGGAGGATGAGGCATTCCGCCTGCACATCCGCGCCTGGATCGAGGCGAACTACCCGGCCGAAATCCGCAACCCGCCCAAGCGCCTGCATTGGGAGGAGAACAAATCCTGGTATTTCAAGCTGGCCGAGAAGGGCTGGCTCTGCCCCGGCTGGCCGCGCGAATTCGGCGGGCTTGGCCTGTCGCCCACCAAGCAGATCATCTTCACCGAGGAGCTGGAACGCTGGGGCTGCGCGCGCAGCAATGACCACGGCATCATCATGCTGGGGCCGCTGCTGATCCGCTACGGATCCGCCGAGCAGCAGCAGCATTTGCTGCCGAAGATTCTCTCGGGCGAGCATATCTGGTGCCAAGGCTATTCGGAGCCGAACAGCGGTTCGGACCTCGCATCGCTGCGCACTTCGGCGGTGCTGGACGGCGACGAATATGTGGTGAATGGCCAGAAGATCTGGACCACTCTGGCGCAGGACGCCAACTGGATTTTCCTGCTGGTGCGCACCGACCCGGCGGCGAAGAAGCAGGAGGGTATTTCCTTCCTGCTGGTGGACATGAACACGCCGGGCATCACCGTGCGGCCGATCATCAACCTCGAGATGCATGATGAATTCTGCGAGGTGTTCTTCGACAATGTCCGCGTGCCGCGCGCGAACCTGGTGGGCCAGCTGAACAAAGGCTGGGACATGGCCAAGGCGTTGTTGTCCTTCGAGCGGATCTACCTCGGCTCGCCGCGCCAATCCGCCTATGCGCTGACCCGGCTGCGGCAATTGGCCGAACGCATGGGCGTGTGGGAGGACGCGGTCTTCGCGGAAGGATACGCGCGCCACCGCGCCGACCTGGCGGACCTGAAATCGCTCTATGGCCGCTATGTGGAAGTGCTGAAGCGCGGGCAACCCTTGGGTGCGGATGTGTCGCAGCTGAAGATCATCCAATCCGAACTGTTCCAGCGCATCACCGAGACGATGATGGCGATCGCGGCCGAAAACGCGGGCCTGATGGAGCCGATGGAAGGCAACCGCAACCTGAACCCCGCCGGCCTCTACATCCAGGCGCGGCCGACCAGCATCTATGGCGGCACCAACGAGATTCAGCGCAACATCATCGCCAAGAACGTGCTGGAACTGCCGTGACGCGCTGGGTCATCTGGATCGATGGCGGCGTGCGTTTCGGCGCGCTGGAGGGCGATTCCATCCAGCCGCACAAGGGCGACATCTTCACTACGCCCGAACCCGATGGCCCGCCGATTCCGGCCGATTCCGTCAACCTCGTCTCGCCGGTGCGCCCCTGGCAGTTCATCGGCCTGTGGAACAATTTCCACGCGCTCGCCGAAAAGCAGGGCAACGCCAAGCCGGACTTCCCGCTCTATTTCCTGAAGGCGCCGTCCAGCATCATCGGCCCCGGCGCGCCCATCACCGCGCCCGCCGAGGGCAAGATGCTCTACGAGGGCGAACTCGGCATCGTCATCGGCCGCAACCAAAGCATCTTCGGCTACACCATCGTCAATGACGTGACGGCGCTGGACACGCTCACCGCCGACGCGTCCTTCCCGCAATGGGCGCGCGCCAAATCCTTCCGCTCCTTCGGCCCGGTCGGCCCCTGCATCGTGACCGAGATCGACCTCTCCACCGCCCGCGTGCAGGTCGAGCTGAACGGCCGCGTGCGGCAGGATTATCCGCTGTCGGACATGATCATCCCGCCCGCGCGCATCGTCGAGCTCATCGGCCGCGAAGTCGCGCTGCAACCGGGCGATGTCATCGCCTGCGGCACCTCGCTTGGCGCCCTGCCGATGCGGCCTGGCATGGAGGTCAGCGTCACTATCGACGGCATCGGCACGCTGACCAACCCGGTAGGCGGCGGCGCCGCGCCGGCGTAACCTGCCGCGCATGCTGCACGCCCTCTCCGCCACCGAGATCGCCCGCCGCGTCCGCGCGCGCGAACTCTCCGCCCTCGATGCCACCGCCGCCGCGCTCGCGCGGCTCGATGCGGTGAACCCGCGCATCAACGCGGTCATTAAGCCGCTGCATGACGAGGCGCGCGCCGCCGCTACCGCCCTAGACGCCGCCATTGCCCGCGGCGAGGACCCAGGCCCGCTGGCCGGCGTGCCTGTCACGGTGAAGGTCAACGTCGACCAGGCCGGGCACGCCACCACCAACGGGCTGACCCAGCAGGCGAACCATCTGGCGCCCGAGGACAACCCGGTGGTGGCTAATCTGCGCCGCGCGGGTGCGATCATCATCGGCCGGACCAATACGCCGGCCTTTTCGGTGCGCTGGTTCTGCTCCAACAAGCTGCACGGACACACCAAGAACCCTTGGGACAACAGCATCACGCCGGGCGGTTCCTCGGGCGGTGCGGCATCGGCGGTGGCATCGGGCATCGGCGCCATCGCGCATGGCACGGATATCGGCGGCTCGGTGCGCTATCCGGCCTATGCCTGCGGCGTTCATGGGCTGCGGCCCACGCTGGGGCGTATTCCGGTGTGGAACCCCTCGCTGCCCGAACGCGACATCGCGGGGCAGATCATGTCCGTCTCCGGCCCGCTGGCGCGCAGCATCGCCGATGTGCAGCTGGCCTTCCATGCGATGAGCGCGCGGGATGCGCGCGACCCGTGGTGGGTGCCCGCGCCGCATGACCTGCCCGAAGCACCGAAGCGCGCCGCTTTGTGCATCCGCCCCGATGGCATGCCTGTGGATGCGCTGGTGGAAGCGGCCCTGCGCGACGCCGCACGCCGCCTGCAGGATCGCGGCTGGACCGTGGTGGAAATGGCCAACCTGCCGCCCATGCGCGAACCCGCGCAGTTGCAGAAGCTGCTCTGGATGGCGTCCATCCACATGGGCGGCATGGCCGCGGTGGAGAAGGAGGGTGACGAACCCGCGCTCGCCGTGCATCGCCACCTGATGCATGGCCAGACGCCGCCGGACATTACCGCGCTGATGAACACGCTGACCCGCCGCGCCACGCTGCTGCGCGAATGGATGGCCTTTTTCGAAAAATACCCGGTGGCGCTCTGCCCGGTCTCCGGCGAACTGCCCTTCGATGACCAGGCCGATACGCTGGGCTTCGAGCGCTTCATGCAGATCCTGGAAGCACAGCTGACGCAGCTGGGCGTGCCGCTGATGGGCCTGCCGGGCCTGGCGGTCGCCACCGGCCTGGTCGGCCGCCGGCCGGTGGGTGTGCAATTGCTCGCCGGCCGCTATCGGGAGGATCTGCTGTTTGCCGCCGGCGCCGATATCGAGGCCGGCGGCACCCCGCCAACGCCCGTGGAGCCTGCCTGATGCGCGCCTTGCTGCTGCTCCTGCCGCTGGCGGCCTGCGTGCCCGGCGGCCCCACCATGCGCGGCGCGGATTGCGCGGGCGAATTCACCTTCGCCAACCAGTCGCGCCAGGTGGTCGAGCAACTCTACGCCGGCTCGCCCAGGGACCTGCTGGAGCCGGGCGTGCTCGCACCCGGCCAACAGCGCGCCTTCCGCGCGGTGAACCCTGGTGCCGCGCGGCTGCGCGTGGTGTTCGATGATGGGCGCGCGATCGAACTCGGGCCCGTCAACCTGTGCGAATTGCCGCGCGTGAGCATGACCCCAGGCGGGCTGCGCGCCGCCGCGATGTGATGCGCCGAAGCCTCGTTGTTGCCGCCTAGAGTTTTTTCTCTGCAGCTTGCTTCAGAGAAAAAACTCTAGCCATTGCTGCGAGGCCGATTCACCGAGGTCGTGTCCCTGTTGGTGGTGTAGGAGCGACAGAGCACGGGGCGCGTAGCGAAGCCCCTGGCTGAGCGTAGCGGAGCGCCCCGTGCGGGCGGCCATCGCGGTGATCCTTGGTAGGGTCTGGGTTGTCGAGACCTTGAAC
>JAPLOK010000147.1 GCA_026400775.1 Alphaproteobacteria bacterium
CGTACCAGCGCCGCTTCCAACTCATTCACCAGCGGTTTGCGATTCCGTGCGTCGTATCCGAACTGGTGGTGGAAGGGGGAAGTCTGCCACATCGCCCACCACACCCCGGTCCGTTGGGACGAAAGCTGGGACGAGCAGTCATGGACCCACCCGTACCCTCGCCTTATCAGGGAGTTAGTGATGATGGATGGCGGACAGGGTGGGATTCGAACCCACGAGGGCTTGCACCCTGGCGGTTTTCAAGACCGCTGCCATCGACCGCTCGGCCACCTGTCCGGCCGAAGCATTATGCCCCAGCCCGCTGCCACAGGCCAAGCCGCCCGGCCCCAGAGCGGCGCCAGCTCGGGTTGAACCGCTCTGCGGTTCAGCCGATCGGACATAAGCCGTTCCAGGAGCTATGCTTCCTGAGGAGGGTCTTGCGACCAGCTTGATCCAAACCGGTCGGAACGTGCTCTAGCGACAACTCACCCGCAGCGCATCCGCCACTTGATGCCCGCGCAGCGGCGCGCGTCCAGGCATGTTCATCGCATAACCCAATGAGACCGTCCGCCGCCCGCGCGCCGCGAGGGCCTGCTCGCCCACCGGCTTGTTCAGCGCATCGGCCACGAATTGCAGCCGCACATGCAGCGTGGCGTTGCTGGTGTTGTGCAGCCGCACCGAATAATCGGCACGGCCCATCGCACCTGGCGTGACCGCGGTCTCGAACTGCTCGGCCACCAACCGCCCTTCGCAATAGGCGACAGGAACAGCATAGACCTGCGCAGAGGCAGGCAGCGCGGCGAACAACAGGGGCAACAGATATCGCATGCGCCATGCTTCGCACGGCCCGGCGCGCCTGCAAAATCGGAAGGCCCTATCGGCGCGACAGACCCGACCGATCAGGCCATCGCTTCTTCCAGGAAGACCTGCACCGCCTGGAACAGCGCGCCACGATTGCGCTCCATGATGATGCTGTGCGTGCCATCGGCCAGCATTACCAGCCGCTTGCCGGGGCTGGCCGTGAGCAGCGGGAAGATGGCGGAGGCCATGGCCGGCGGCGTGTCGCGGTCCCATTCGGCCACCACCAGCAGGGTGGGTGCCGTGACGCGCGCAGGGTCCCAGAAAGGCCGGCCAGCCTGCCAAAATTCCGCGCTGTCCTGCAGCACGCCATTGGGCGCGCGCAGCGCGGGCGGGTTGCGGCGCAGGCCCTCGGGGTCGGTCGCCCAGGTCACACCTGCCCAGTGTTCGAACCAGCCGGCCGGGATAAGGGTGGCACGCGCACGTTCGGGCACGCCGGTCAGCCAGCGCTCGCGCGCCTGTGCCTGGGTCACCCAACGGTACGCACCCGGTGTCCCGCCGGCCGCCCCTGCCGCCAGCGACGCACCCTCACGCAGCCAGCCGGGCGCGTAGAGCACCAGGCGCTCGACCAGCGTGGGGTTGTCGGCCGCAAAGCGGCCCACCAGCGCCGAGCCCCAGGACCAGCCCATATGCATCATGCGCGGCAATCCGCGGCGGTTGCGCACGAAGGCCGCCACGGCGCCGATATCAGCCACGGCCTGCTCGCCGCGCACGATGGGTAGGTTGGCCTCGGGCGGCTGGGCCATTTCGGGCGGCCGCGTGGAACGGCCATAGCCGCGGATATCCAGGCACCACACATCGAAGCCACGGCCGGCGATGTAGTCCATCCAGGACAGGCCGCCGAGCGGCAGGTCGAAGGCGGTATGCGCCGGATAGGTCGCGCCATGCACAAACAGCAGCGTGCGATTGGGCGTGAAGCTGGTCAGGTTGTCGGGCCGCTTGTTGCGCACGAACAGCTCGATGCCGGCATCGCCCGAGGGCAGCATGAATTCCTCGGTCACGATGGCCGGCGCCTGGGCTTGCGCGGGCCTGGCCAGCAGGGGTGCTGCCAGCAATGGTGCGGCTAGGGCGTGTCGGCGTTGCATGGGCATTCCCCTTGGTATCGGCGGGCAGGATACAATGATTTGTGCCCGCACCATAAGCTGCATAGAGTGCCCCCATGCAGACGCCGAACTTCCGCGCAGCGCCACCCAACCTGACATCGACCGCCATGGACAGCCGCAGCACCTCCATCCTGCGGGAGTTGATCCAGCTTTACGTCGCGACAGGCGAGCCGGTGGGCAGCCGCACCCTCGCGCGCCGAGTGCCGCTGAACCTCTCGCCCGCCTCCAGCCGCAATGTCATGCAGGGCCTGGAGGAGGCGGGGCTGATCTACGCGCCGC
>JAPLOK010000245.1 GCA_026400775.1 Alphaproteobacteria bacterium
TCAGCGCGCGCCAACGCCCGCTCTCGCAAATCGTCTGAGTATGGCCGCATCCCCGCTGGCCTCCTGTCCAGCAGGAAGCTTGAATCAGAAACTCAGCCGCGCCGGAATCCCGATTCTATCAAAAGACAGCATGCTCTAGGCATCGGTTGCGGCTGATCGACCCAATGGTGCGCTCGACGATCCATCGCTTCGGCAACAGGCCAGTCCATGCCATCGCTCAACCCCTCCGGCGAAGCGTCCGAAGGGCAAGGACTCACCTCCGATTCAGGGGATTCAACTGCCGTGCGGATCGGCTCTCAGACGATCCGCACCGCCCGATCCGCCGCGAGCAGCAGCAACAGCAGGCAGAAACCAAAGAACAGGATCGGCACGGTCCAGCGCACATTCCGCCGCAATTCCGGCAACAGGGCCGGGTGGCGCCGCGCCAGCGCGCCCTCCTTGCTGGTCAGCATGGCATCGGTCAGCAGCACGAAGGGCAGGTAAAAATACCCCAGCGAGATCATCGTCGCGATCGGTGAGTTGAGCGAGATCGATCCGGGAAAGCTCGCCTCGAAGGTGAAGGAAAGGGCCGCCAGCGCCAGCAGCGAGGAGAAGACCATCGGCGCCCGCGCCTTCTGCTCGATCACCCGGTCCGACGCCCAGTAGAGGAACAGCGAGAGCGACATCAGCGCGAAGAACGGCACAAAGACGCGCAGGATGTAGCGCGGCCATTGCCGCTCCACCGTGGCGATGGCGACCAGGCGCGAATAGGGCCGCGCATTCCAGCCGAAAAAGCTCTCCTGCCGGAAGGTCAGGCCGCCCGCATCCCAGTTGGCCACCGAAAACGCCCGCTCCATGCCAGAGAACTGCATGTCGAATTCGGTCATCAGCAGCGCCACCTCGGCCGCCGGATGCCGCTGCGAGGCGAAGCGCAGCGCCAGGCGCTGCTGGTCGAAGGGGAAGGCGGTCATCGTCAGATCAACCCTGAACTCGGCATCGAGCCGGCGGATCAGCACGACGCGCCCGTCATGGAAGATCGACAGCGCCACCGCCTGGGCGCGCGGCTGGCCGATCATGTTCTCGATCACGATACCCGGCTGCCAGATCGCTGCCAGCCTGCGCTCCGCCTCGGCCGCCACCAGGTCCAGGCGTTCGGTGCCGGCGGTGATGCGGTCGAAGCGCAGCGAGGGGTCGCTCCAGCGCTGGGTGAACTCCACGGCGGCCGAGATTTCGCGCTGCACCTCCTGGATGCGGGTGATGTTCAGCACCCGCACGGCCATGCGCACATCCAGCGGCAGTTCCACCCCGGCGGGCATGGACTGCGTCGCGGCCGGCCCCGGCCATGCCAGGGCCAGCAGCAGCACGAGCAGCCAGCGCATCATGGCCGCTTCGCCGCCTGCGCCAGCTTCAGCACGGCGGCCTGGGCGCGGTGCAGCAGCCGCGCACCGCCGATCGGCGGCAGCGTGGCCGGGCCATCGCCGGCGGCAACTTTCTCGGCATGCGCCGTCAGGGCTTCGATGGGTCGCACCAGGAATGCCATCATCACCACCCACAACAGCGAGAAGGCGATGATGATGCCGGCGATGCCCGCGAAGAGCAGCACCAGCATCTCGCGGTTGAAGGCGCGGGCGGCGGCATCGACATTCACCGCGCCCACCACGGCGCCGATCATCCGGCCGGAGAAATCGAGCAGCGGCTCCACCACCAGCGCATGACGGGTGCCCTCCAGGCTGATCTCCAGATAGATCGCTTCGCGCGCCATGCGAAAGCCCGGCGCCGCGGTCAGCGCCGTGAACAGCGCCGCATTGGTGGAGCCGCGCACGGTGACGTCATTGCCGCCCCCGCCGCCGGCGCTTGTCATCGCATTGGACAGCACCACGCCGACCTCCGCGCCGGTCGTCTGCTTGACGGCCTGCAACAGCGAATTCAGCGCCAGCCCGATCTCGGCCACACCCAGGAATGTCTCGCCGCGCATCACCGGTGCCGCCCCGCGCAGCGCCAGCGATCCGGTCGGGCCGATCTCCAGGCCGCGCTGACTGCGGCGGCTGCTGACCGCGGTCACGATCATGGGCCGGTTCACCGAGACATCATCGCCGTATCGCGGCGGGTCCTGCAGACGCGCCAGGTTGCGGAAATCGGCCTGATGGAACTGCATCACCTCGATGCCGGCCTCGGCCCGAAGATAGGCGAAGGTGTCGCCCAGCCGCTCCAGCAAGGCCGGCCGGTCGCGCGCCGCCATGGCCTGGATGACGTCCTGCTGGCGCGCCACCACCTCGGCCTCGGCCAGGGCGAAGAAGCTGGCACGCTCCATCGAATAGCGGATCATGTGGGCCACGCCGTTGGTCTCGGCGCGCTGCGCGGCAAGCATCGCCTCCCGCCCGCCGCCATAGGCCATCGCCATCATGCCACCAATCACCAGCGCGATGATCGCCACCGTCGCCAAGGCAAGGCGCGACACAAAACCCATTGAACGAAGCGCTCCGCAACAGCCTGCCACCTTGGCCGACGTCGCAGGCTAGCCCAGGTTCCAGCTGGCTGGAACCATATCGTCCGCGGCACCCGTTCGCATTCGGGATGATGTCACCGCAAGGCCAGCCTGCGGCCGCCGCCTCCCGGCAAGGCGCGGTTGATCCGGAGCATTTCCCTGCCCCGTTCACTGTCCTGCATACGAATGGCCCAGCGCCCGCGATCCTCGGCACTCACCCCCGCCCCCGCGGCGTCACCCCGAACACCGCCCGGAACGCTGCGCCGAAGGTCGGCGCGCTGGCATAGCCCACCCGTGCAGCCACACGCGCTGGCGGCGTGCCCTCGGCCAATAGCGCCGCCGCCTCGGCCAGGCGCAGCGCGGCGCCCATTGCTCCAGCGTGCGGCCGTCGGCGGGGTTGGCGCGCAGCGCCTCGGCCAGGCGTTGCAGGCGTGCATCGCGCGGCGCGGGTACCGCCAGCGGCAGGCCGGGAGCGGCGCGGATTTCCGCCAGGATCAGCGCCGCCAGATGCGGGCCGCGGCCGGCGGGGTCCCATTCCGGCGGCTCGGCGCAGGTGGCCAAAATCAATTCCCGCAGCAGCGCCGAGACCGGTAGGGCGGCGGCCTCGGTCTCCACGCGCATGGCGCCGGTCACGGCATAGAGCAACTGCGCGCGGGCATGGGTGTGCCAGCCGGTATCGTGGCCGGCGGTGTGGTCCTGCGCGAAGCCAGCCAAGGGGCGGTCCACCCGCTCTTGCGGGAAGTTTCGCGGCTGACCGTTTACCGACACGATCTGGCCTGACGACGCCATGCAGCCAAGCTAACCTGTGCGCAGTTGCAAGGAAACACGGATGTCCCCGATCACGCGCCAGGTCATTCTGATCAACGCCGCGCATCTCTTCACCCACTACTCCCTGCTGATCCTGGCCACCGCCACGCTGGCCATGGTCCAGCAGGACCCTGCCCGATTTGGCACGGATTACGGGCCGCTGATCGCGATCGGCACCGGCATGTTCGTGGCCTATGGGCTGCTGGCGCTGCCGATGGGCTGGCTGCAGGACAGGCTGGGGCGCAAGGCGCTTATGGTGGCCTATTTCATGGGCTCGGGTGCCGCGATGGTGCTGGCGGGCACCGCCGGGTCGGGCTTCACGCTGGGGGTGTGGCTGGGCGTGATGGGCGCGTTTTCGGCGATCTACCACCCGATCGGGACCGCCATCATCGTCGAATCGGCGGGCGCGCGGGTGGGGCGCGCGGTCGGCATCAATGGCGTCTTCGGCAATCTGGGCGTGGCCTTGGCGCCGCTGGCCACCGGGCTGATCGCCTGGCAGCTCGGTTGGCAATGGGCCTTCATCATTCCGGGGCTGCTCTGCATGGTCTGCGGGCTGGTGTACCTGCGCGAGCCGGCCTTCGACGGCTCGAAGGTCAAGGGCACGAAGCCCTTCCCGCCCATCCCGCCGGCCCTGGTGCGCCGGGCGGTGATCGTGCTGATGCTGATCGCCATGGTCTCGGGGCTGGTGTTCAACGCCTTCACCCTCTTGATCCCGAAGCTGATGGAAGAACGCCTGACCGGCAGCCCGGACCTGCTGCCGGTGGTGGCAATGCTGGCCTTCCTGGTGACGATCTGCGGCGGCATCACGCAATTCACCGTGGGCAATCTGATCGACCGCTACACGCTGAAATCCGTGTTCATGCCGCTGGCCTTCGCGCTGGTGCCCTGCCTGCTGGCGCTGTCCTTCCTGGAGGGCTGGCTGGTGCTGCCCTTCGCCGCCGTGGTGGCCGCCGCCATCTTTGGCCAGGTGACGGTGAACGAGACGATGACTGCGCGCTACGTGGCGCCGGAGCTGCGCGCCAAGCTCTATTCGGTCCGCTTCACGGTGGGCTTCATGGGGGCGGCGGTGGCCTCGCCGCTGGTCGGGCTGCTGCACCAGGCCAGCGGCAGCCTGGCCTTGGGCATGATCGTGCTGGCGGTGGTGGCGGCGATCACGCTGGCCTGCGCGCTGGCATTTCCGAATCGGCCGGAGGAATTGGCGCCGGAGCGCTGGGCCGGCGCGCCGGAATGGCGTGCCAAGCCCGACAAATAAAAAACGTGGGGTGTCAGGCCGGCCGAATAAAAAACGCCCGGATGTTGCCATCCGGGCGTTGGTTTCGGGCTGTGTCGCGGTTCAGGCCGCGCGCAACGCCTTGGGCAGTTCAGCGACCGAGCGGTCGATCAGTGTTGCATCAGCCTCGGGCGAGAAACCCTGGGCGATGACGGCGCGGGCCGCGGTGATCGCCACATCGGTCGCGGCGGCACGCACATCGGCCACGGCGGCTGCTTCCGCGGCCGCGATACGGTCCATCGCCATGCGTTCGCGGCGCTGTGCCGCGGTGGCGGCCTCGGCGGCGGATTGCGCGGCCAAGCGTTCGACCTCGGCACGGGCGCGGGCGATCATGTCCTGTGCGTCGGCCAGGGCCTGTTCACGGTCGGCGCGGGCTTGCAGCAGCAGGGCCTGGGCTTCGGCGCGCAGGCGCTCGGCCTCGGCCAGTTCGGCGGCGATACGCGCACCGCGACCGTCCAGCATGGCGGTGATGCGTGACCACGCCATCTTGCCCACCAGGACGACAAAAATGACGAAGCTGGCAGCGACCCAGAATTTCGGATCAGACATCACGCATTCCCCCGTGCGGCCAGCGCCTGACCAACAGCGGCATCCACCGCGGCGGCATCGGCGGAGCCAACCAGCTTGGTGACCAGTGCCGTGGCCGTATCGGCCGCAACCCCGCGCAGCGCGCCCATGGCGGCGTTGCGGGCGGCGTCGATCCGGGCCTCGGCCGCGGAAATCTGTTCGGCGAGCTTGGCGCTGAGCATGTCGGCACGCTCCTGCGCCTCATTGGTGTAGGCTTCCAGAGCGGTGGCGATGGTGGCCTGCGCCTCGGACCGCGCCTGGGCGGTTGCCGCGCGCAGCTCGGCCATGGCCGCATCCGCTTCCGCCTTGGCCGCATGCGCGGCTTCAAGGTCAGACGCGATGCGGTTGGCGCGGTTTTCCAGCACCTCGCCCACGGCGGGCAGCACCCGGCCGGCGAGTAGCAGGTACAGGCCGCCGAAAATGATCAGCAGCCAGACCACCTGCGCGATCAGCAGTGGGTTGGCGAAATCAAGCTGCGGCATGGCAGACCCCTTTCCGTTCGTTGGCGCGCGGCAAACGGCGGGCATAGCCCGCCGCGCCAAGCATCAAGCGAACAGGATGAGGAAGGCGATCAGCAGCGCGAACAGCGCCACCGCTTCCGTCAGCGCGAAGCCCAGAATACCAATCGGGAAGACGGCGTCACGGGCGGCGGGGTTCCGCGCCACGCTGGTGATCAGCGCGGAGAAGATGTTGCCAATGCCCAGGCCCACGCCGAACAGCGCGATCACCTTCTTTGCTAAGGGATGGTTGGTTCGGCGCGATCAGTGCAGGTGCACTGCGTCGTGCAGATAGATGCAGGTGAGGATGGCGAACACATAAGCCTGCAAGAACGCCACCAGCACCTCGAAGCCGACCAGCGCGACATTCAGCGTCAGCGGCATAATCGAGAGGAACGGTCCCACCGAGCCCAGGCCGGCCAGCATCACCACGAAGGTGGCGAAGACCTTCAGCATCACGTGCCCTGCCACCATGTTGGCGAAGAGACGGATGGAGAGGCTGACTGGGCGCGAGAGGTAGGAGACGATTTCCACCGGCACGATGATCGGCGCCAGCCACAAGGGCGCGCCTTCCGGGAAGAAATAGCCAAAGAACTTCTTGCCATGCAGCGACCAAGCCACGACCGTGATCAGCACGAAGACGATAGCCGCAAGCCCGAAGGTCACCGCGATATGGCTGGTGAAGGTGAAGGCATAGGGGAACAGCCCGAGCATGTTGCCCACCAGGACAAACATGAACAGCGTGAAGACGAAGGGGAAGAAGCGCTTGCCTTCCTCGCCCACTTGGTCGGTCACCATGCGGTGGATGAATTCATAGGCGCTTTCGGCCAGCGACTGCCAGCGGCCGGGCACAACGGCGCGCGCGCGCATGCCCCAGGTCATCAGGCCCAGGATAATCGCGGCGGCGAAGACCATGTACAGGTTGGACTGCGTGAAATTCACAGATGCGCCGATTGGCCCGAGGGACGTCGCCAGTTGGAACTGGCTCAGTGCGTCGATCGCCTTGCCTTCAGCCGCCACGAGAACCCCCGAGAAATCAATCGCGCTTCACACGCCTGGGGTTGAACAGCCGATAGACGTTCAGGATACCCGCGGCGCTGCCCATGACGAACATCAGCAGAAAGAGCCAAGGCCAGGTGCCCAGCCAGCGATCCAGCAGCAGTCCCAGGACCACGCCTACCACCAGGGCGGAAAACACCTCCACGCCGGCGCGGAAACCCGCGCCCCATGCACCGCTCGGCAGCTTCGCGTCACCCTCACCCTTGTCGAGCCCGTGTTTGGCACGGGCGTCACGCAGGCGTTTGTCGAAGCCGTCCGGTTGGACCATGGTTTGACCCCCCCTGCGGAGAACCCGCCGAAGGCATTGGGCGGATACGGTTTCACCCCTGGGGTGTCAACCCGCAGAAGGCGTTTCGCGGCGCCGTTTTTTGCATCGCGGCAAACTTGCAGTGCTGGCCGCGTAAGCGGGCCTGGAGAAACCGCGCCCTACGCCGCGCTGACCGGGCGCTCGGCTCCGGCGAAGGCCAGAATCTGCTCGGGCGGGACCGGCCGGGCGAGCAGGAAGCCCTGCGCCATATCGCAGCCCAGGGCGGCCAGGGCCGTGAACTGGGCTTCGGTCTCCACGCCTTCGGCCACGACCGATGCACCCAGGCCATGGGCGAGCCTGACCACCGTCTCCACGATGCGCGGGGTGGCGCCGCCCAGGTCCATGCCGTTGACGAAGCTGCGGTCGATCTTGATCACGTCCACCGGCATGTCCTGGAGATAGGCGAGCGAGGAGAAGCCGGTGCCGAAATCATCAAGCCCCACGCGAATCCCCATGGCGCGCAGCCCGGCCAGCATGTCCCGCGCCGCCTGGCTGTCACCGATGAAGGTGCTTTCGGTGACCTCGATCTCGAGCAGATGCGCGGGCAGGCCCGATTCGCGCAGCGTCTCGCGCACCAGCGGCATGGTGGTGCCAAGTCCGATCAACTCGGCCGAGAGGTTGACCGCGACCGGGATGGCATGGCCCGCCGCCTGCCATTGCATCGCCTGGCGCGCCGCGCGCTGCAGCACATAGCGCGCCAGCGGCAGGGCCAGGCCCGCTTCCTCGGCCAGCGGCACGAACACGCCGGGCGAGATCGCGCCGCGCTCCGGGTGGTTCCAGCGCAGCAGCGCCTCCACGCCGGTCATCCGCCGGTCGGGGATGGTGAATTTCGGCTGGAAGGCCAGGTGCAGTTCGCCATTGCGCAGCGCGGCCGCCAGTTCGGCCTGCAGGGCGCGGCGTTCGGAGGCCTCGCTCTCCAGCTCCGGACGGAACAGGCTGAAGCGGCCGCTGCCCTCGCGCCGGGCCTCGCGCAACGCGAGTTCGGCCTGGGCCAGCAGCGCCTCGGGCGATGGCTGGCCGATGGCCCTTTCGCTGGCGCCGATGCTGGCTGTGCAGCGCACGATGCTGCCGCCAAGCTGGTAGGGCTGGCCCAGCGCCTGGGCCATGCGCGCGGCCAGCGCCAGCGCGTCTCCGGGCTTGGTGTGCCGTTGCAGCACCGCGAATTCATCGGCCGCCAGCCGCGCCACCTCATCGCCCGGCCGCAGCATGCCGCACAGCCGGCGACCGAAGGCGATCAGCAGCGCATCGCCGGTGGCATGGCCGTGGGTGTCGTTGATCAGCCGGAACTGGTCGAGGTCGATCAGGTGCAGCGCAAAGGTCTCGGGCGTGGTCAGGATGCCGGCCAGCTCGCGGCCGAAGCGCGCGCGATTGGGCAGGCCGGTCAGCGCGTCATGGTCATGCAGGTGACGCGCCTCGAGCTCGGCGGCGCGCTGGGCGGTGACGTCCATGCTGATGCGCAGCATGCCGGTCAGCACGCCGGTGGCGTCATGCAGCGGTGCGACGGTGACCAGCAGGCGGCGCATGCCGCCGGCGGCATGCGGCACGCTCAATTCCTCGGGCGGGCCGGCGCAGCCGGTGGCCTGCAAGCGGCGCAGCGGCGCCTCGATCGGCTTGGGCAGGCCGAGTTCGGTGGGTCTGCGCCCGACCAGTTCGGCCTCGGTGCGGCCCGAATAGGCGCAAACCGAATGATTGGCGAAGACATAGCGGCCTTGCGCATCAAAGGCCGAGACCAGCGCCGGCACGCCATCGATCACGCTGCGCAGCGTACGGTTGGCCTCGCGCGCTTCGGCGCTGGCGGCTTCGGCGCGCAGGCGCGCCGCTTGCGCGCGGTTTGAGGCGATGGCTAGCAGTCCGACCAGCACCGCCGTCGCCGCTGTCAGCAGCAGGAAGCCGATGCTGAACCAGTGCAGCTGGCTCACGATGTCCAGCAGATGCTGGCGCACGCGGTCCTGCCGGCGTTCATGCACGACCTGGGTGGCGGCCTGTAGCGGCGCTTCCAGCCGGGAGAGGACCGACAGCAAGCTGGGCAGTTGCGGCGGCCCGGCATTCAGCTGCGTCTCCAGCGCCTGCAGCGCCTGCTGCATGCTGGGCTGCTCGGCGTGCAACTGGCGGAGGGCCGGCGCATCCTCCCAGCGCCCTCCGCCATCGAGTTGGTTGATGCGGCCCCAAAGCAGGTCCAGCCGCAAGGGCAGCTCCGCGCGTGCTGCGGCATCGCCGGCCGCCGCCCGTGCCAGATGCGCCGAGAAGCGATGCAGTTCGATCTGCGCATGGGTCAATTGCCAGAAGCCCCAGCGGTTCTGCTCGGCCTCCTGTTGATAGCGCTGGACCATGTGCTGCAGGCCCATGCCCAGACCGCCGACAATGGCGATGCATAGCAACGCCGCCGCCATGGCCGCGGCGCGCCACCCGTTCAGCACGCCGCGCAAGGGGCCAATCTTTTCCATCAACCGAGCTGGATCGCCCTGACCTGCCACACGGAACGTCGGTGAAAATCCGGCCGGTCCAGTGCGGGGCGGTCAGTCCAGGGATAGACCAACCAGAAAGGGCCGCGATCGCGCACCGGCATCAGCGCAGCATTGCGCCGCCACGCCAGGAACAGCCCATGTTCCGTGACATCGGCCATGGGGATGTCGACGCGGTAGTCATCCAGCGCGATGACTTGCAGCCGCGGCGATATCAGGGCGGCCGGCGGCAGCAGCTGGCGCAGCGGATTGCCTTCGAATTGCTGCGGGCCGTGGGTCCAGGGGGTGTGGGTGGTCAGGGTCTGGCGCAGCCCGGCATCGAGCGCGGCCAGCTCCAGCGGCGTCACCTCGCCACGCCAACGGAGGTCCAGCATCGCGGCCTGCGCCGGCCGCGCCAGCCACAACAGCGGCAGTGACAGGGCGGATCGACGTGCCCAAGGCAGCAGGCGGCGGCCAGACCGTTCGGGGCGCATTTGTGGTCTCCGACAGCGAGGGAGGCCCCGCTCGCTGTCAAACTGCATCCGCAAGCCCGAACAATTGGTTAGCGCGATCGTTGTAATTTCGGGCTATGTGGTCAGGCCGGCGGCTCGGCCAGCTGATCGGATATAAGCTGGCCGGAAGACCGTGCTCTAGAAGCATAGCTGCTAGAGCAGCTTATGTCCGATCGGCCGAACCGCGCAGCGGTTCAACCCGATCGGACGCTGCTCTAGTGGCGGCAATCCCACCAGCGGGTCGGGCTTGGGGTGGTCATCGGCTCGAGCGGCAGAGGTGGGGTTGCGACACTGGATGGCCAACGCGCTGGCCCATGTCGGCCGCGCCCAGCAATCCGTGGCCGCCGCCGCCTTGCGCCAAGCCTTCCTCCAACCCGACCAGGCTGCGGCACGCCAGACCCGGCGCAGCGTCGCCGACAGCCTGCGCAGCCGTTGGCCCAAGCTGCGGCCTTGATGCATGACAGCGAGGACGACGAGCTCGGCTATATGGCGTCCCCGGCGGGGTTCCAACCGTCGCGCCGCAGGCGCGCCAGCCCGGACTGCGTGGGTTCGACCATCAGGAAAGGAGCGGACTGTCCCCGGCGGGATTCGAACCCACGGCCTCAGGATTAGGAATCCTGCGCTCTATCCGGCTGAGCTACGGAGACATGCGCATAGCATAGCGCAAGCTCGCGCCGTCGTCAGTAGTTGTACATCCAGCCCATCGTCACCGCATCGCCCAGCGCCACGCGGCGCCCGGCGATGTCACGCGAATAGCCCAGCATGATCGAGTTCTGCGCATTGATTTGGTAGGCGACCGTCAGCCCCAGCTTGTACACGTCATAATCCGTGCCGGTGGAGCGGCCATTGCGCATGCCGATGGTGTTCAGGCTCTGCACGAAGACCATCCAATTCTCGAAGGGCCTGGCACCCACCGTCGCGTCCAGCCGGATTTCATCGGCATTGCTGCCGAAGCGCAGCCGATAGGCGGCGGCGAGGCTGGCGAACATGTTCAGCCCGCCGACCTCGCGCCCGATGCCATAAGCGGCGCGGATTTCGGTGCTGGCGAAGCGTTCGCCCACACGCGGCATGGAACTCGATGAAATGCCTGGCGTGAAAACCCCGCCCTGGATCGACAAAGCCTGGCCCTCGCCGCGCCACAGCGCGTAGCGGGCGAAGAAGGCCGCTTCCGTCAGGCCATAGCCGCTCCCGCGGATCGCGCCCTGGTCCATCCAGGCGGCCTGTAGCCGCGACGAAAAGCCCAGTGTCCAGCGCTGCGTCAGGCCATGCTCCCAATAGGGTTGCAGCGCGAATTGCTGCAGAGTGCCGGTGCCAGAAGGCCGGCCCAGATTGTCGAAACCCTGCACATTCAGGCGGTTATAGGCCCCGCTGATGATCACCTGCCCGCCGCCTTCCGGCTGCGGCCATGCCGATGCTTGCGCGGTGCCGACCAGGGCTGCCATGGTCAGCAGCAGGCTGACTGCACAGTTGCGCATCCATCGGGGCGGGGCAAAGCGGGCCGACATGGTTAGGTTCCTCGCGCGAACGTGCATTGGTATCATGCGCTTTGTCCACGAATTGGCAAGAGTTTCATGCCGTGAGAACCGTCCGGCTCAACCATGAGTGGCAAAACTGTCACGCCAGGGCGTTTGCCAAGCAACCCGCCCCGTGTTGATCATGCCGCCATGATCCGCAGCTTCCTGTTGATTCTGCTGCTGGCAGGCATGCCGGCCTTCGCGCAGGATTTTTCAGAACCGCGCAACAACCGCATCTATGCCGCGCAGGATGGTATCGCGCGCATCGCGGTGGCCCCCCAGCCCGGCATCGAATGGCAGATCACCGAGGAAGCCTCGGGCAATGTGGTCCGCCCCTGGGCACCGCCGCAGCCCGCCGGCTTCGTGGAGGCCCCGATCGGCGGCTGGTACCGCCTGGCGCTGCGCCAGGCCGGGCAGGATGTGGGCCTGCCCATCGGCGGGCGCTTCGCCGTCGGCATGGTCATTCTCATCACCGGCCAGTCCCAGGCCGAGGCCATGTTCCATGCGGGCTTCCCCATCGCCGGCGCCTTCGCCCCCGGCCCGCGCGACCCCGCCCAGCCCGAGCCCAGTGCCGTGCTGACCGATTGCGGCGGCCCGCAGCCCTGGTGCGCGGGCGATTTCACCTTCTGGGACCCCCCGATTGCGGCGGCCCGCAGCCCTGGTGCGCGGGCGATTTCACCTTCTGGGACCCCACGCCGCACGGCGTGGGCGCGAGGCTGCTGCTGGCCGAACTGCATCGCCGCTGGCGCATGCCGGTTGGGCTGATCAACGCCGCCACCGGTGGCGCCAGCGCCGCGCAACTGGCTGATGCCATGCAACCGCCCGGAAACCGGCTGGCCCGCCTGTCCGCCAGCGCCGGCGGGCTGAACGGCGCCATCATCCTGGGCCATGGCACCACCGACACCTTCTTCCCCCCCGCGCCGGAGGCGTTTGCCGCCAGCATGCGCCAGATCGTGACGGTGATCCGCGCCGCTGGCCCGCAGGGCATGCCGGTGCTGATGTCCCTGCTGCCGCCGCTTGAACGCCCCGCGCGGCTGCTCGGCAGCCAGCAATTGGCCCAGACCATGCTGCCCAACCAGCGCGACCATTGGCTGGCCTGGATCGGCCTGCTGCAATCCCTGGGCCTGGATGATTTCTCCGCCGCCCGCGCCGAGACGCTGCGCGGCCTGCAACGCCAGGCCATGACAGAACTCGGCCTGCGTGATGGCGGCGATCTGCGCCGCGTCACGCCGGGCCTGGACGGCATCCATTGGTCCGAACAAGGCGTGCGGGAGGCCGCGCGCGTGACCGCGGCGGCGCTGATCGCGCAGGTGCAGCCAGCGCGCAGGCGGTAACCCGCCGAGGTCGCTTATCGCGCCGCCGCCTGCCGCACCACGCGCAGGAATTCCGCGGGCGCCATGGCATTGGCGCCGAAATAGCCGCGCTGGTCGGGCATGTGTTCCATATTGCCTTCCAGCAACTGCCAGATCAGCAGCCGCGGCCGCGTGTTGCGGAAGATCGGGCCCGAGAGATACTCGGTCAGCATCTTCCAATGGCCGAAATTGCCCGCGCGCATGAACAGGCTGACCGGCCGGCCCAGCGCGCTGGACAGGGCGGGCGTGAAGCCCATGCGCGGCATGGTGAAGCTGTTGCCCGCGAGCGCCACATCGCTGCCCGCATCATCATCGCCCAGCAGACTGCCCACCGCCGGCGGCACGCTGCGGATGCGATAGCGCTCC